>NZ_JBHXQY010000020.1:0-76018 GCF_042716955.1 Nocardiopsis sp. NPDC058631
GGACCGGCCCGTATCGGGCCGGTCCGTGCCGTCGTTCCCACGAAGGGCCGACGCCCACCACCCGGATGGGGCCGCCCGCCGTTCCCGTCAGAGGGCGTTGGTGAACGCGGCGGCCAGGGGCGCGGCCACGGCCGAACCGCCGCCACCGCCGTCGACCACCACGGCGAAGGCCACGTCGCCCTTGTATCCCACCATCCACGCGTGGCTCGGCAGTTCGTCGTCCTCGTCGGCGTCCTCGGCGGTCCCGTACTCGGCCGTACCGGTCTTGCCGAACACCTCGCCCTCGAAGGGGACGCTCTTCGCCGTGCCGTCGGTGACGACCGCGCGCATCATCCCCCGCAGCGCCTCCGCGTGGTCGATCGGCCGCGGTTCGGGCAGCTCGGTGGCGGCGGGCTCGGTCACCAGCACCGGGTGGCGCCAGGAACCGTCGGCGACGGCGGCGGGCACCGTCGCCATGTGCAGCGGCGACGTGAGGATCTGGCCCTGGCCGATGCTCTGCGCGCCCAGCATGGTGCTGCTGTCCACCGCAGGGAAGCTCGGCTCGAACGCGGGGACGCCGATGTCCAAGGGCGCGTTCATGCCGAACTGCTCGGCGCTGGCCTGGAGGGTCTCGCCGCTGAGCTGCGCGCCCACCCGCTCCACCAGGGCGGTGTTGCAGGAGGTCGCGAACGCCTCGGTGACCGACTGGGCGCCGTACTCGGCCCCTCCGGCGTTGCGGAACGGCCACCCGCCCAGGTCGTACTCCTCGGGACAGTCCATGGAGGCGTCCACGCCCATCCCGTTGTCCAGCAGGGCGCTGTAGCTGACGATCTTGAACGACGAACCGGGCGGGTACTGGCCCTCGAAGGCGCGGTTGAACCCGCCGGGCACGTTGACCGCGGCCAGGACCTCCCCGGTCGAGGGGCGGACCGCGACCAGGCCCGCGGGGTCGTCGGAGGCGATGATGGCGCTCGACGCCGCGTTCTGGACCCCCATGTCGATGCTGGTGGTGATGTCCACGCCGTCGGAACCGTCCAGGGTGGCCACCGTGTTCTCCTCGGTGGCCTCCAAGGACGCGGAGTCCTCGGCCTCGGCGGCGTCGACCATCAGGATGGTCGTCGCGGCCTCACCGGCCAGCTGCTCCTCATAGGTGCGCTGGAGGCCGTCGACGCCGACGGTGTCGCCGACGTCGTAGGCGGGGCCGAGGCGTTCGATGTCGTCCTCGGTGGCCTCGCCCAGTGAACCCGCGATCATCTGGAGCGAGCCGGAGACCTCGGGCCCGTCCAGGGCGGTGCCGTCGGCGGCGAGGATCTGGCCCCGCTCACCCCACACGGCGGTGCGGGCCAGGACCTGGCCCTCGCCCAGCCCGGGGTAGGCGACCTCGGACGTGAAGTCGACCCACCACTCGCCGTCCTCGCGCAGGAGGGGGAGTTCGCCCTCCCAGCCCCAGTCCTCGGCGTTGGTCAGCGACATGGTGACCTCGTAGGGCGCGCTGCCGGTGCCGCCGTCGGTCGTGGGCGCGCCGACCTCGACCTCGATGGCGTCGACGCCCAGGCCCGCATCGATGCCGCCGAGCACCTCGGCGGCATCGCCGCCCCTGGTGACGGCGGCCAGGCGCTCGTAGTCCTGGGCCTCCCACGAGGCCTGGTACTCGGCGGTCGCCTCCTCCGGTTCTGGCATGGTCAGCACGTACCAGGAGACGCCGCCGCCGACGAGCGCCAGCACGACCACGGCGGAGATGACACCGATGAGCAGGCCCCGCCGCGACTTGCGGGGCGGAGGGGGGCCGGGGTCGTAGGCGTCGTCGGGGCCGTCCGGGTCGTCCGGGCCGTCGGGCCCCGAACCGCCGTTGTACAGGTACTCGAAGCCCTGCGCGCCGGGTTCGCCCGGTGCGGGGGCCGCCGCGGCGCGGTTCTCCGGGCCCTCGCGGAGCGTTTCGCTCCCCGGGTAGGGGGTGTCGCCGTGGTGGACGGCCTGGCCCCGGTAGGGCTCGTCGTCCCAGCCGTCGTCCCAGCCGTCGGGCCGGCCCTCGTCCGGGGGGCCCTGACCTGCGGAGTGGGTCTGCCACCCCTGCTCGTCGGACCTGCCGTACGGGTCGCCGCCCCAGCTGTCGCCCGGGCCGGAAACGGCCTCCCGGGCCTGCTGTGGCTCCTGCCAGGAGTCGTGCGCGGCGTGGGTGCCACTGGGTTCGCGGGAGGCGTTCCAGTCACCCGAGGGTCCCTGGGCGGCGGGGTACGGGGTCTCCCAGGACTCGGGCCGGTCGGGGCTCGCGGGGGCGTCCCAGGAGTTCTGGGGGAGCGCGTCCGCGTCGGGGGTGTCCCACGACTCGGCGGAGGGGGTCCCGGCGGCGGGGGTGTCCCACGACTCCGTGGAGTGGGCGCCGTGCCGGGGGGAGTCCCACCCGCTGGGCGCGGCCTCGTGCGCGGGGGTGTCCCGGCCGTCGGCCTCCCGGTCCCGGTAGGGGTTGTCCCAGGCCGACGCGGACCGGTCGAAGGAGTCAGCCTCCGCCTCGTCCGCCTCGCGTCCGTACCGGTCGGGCGGGGGGTCCCACGACTCGACCGGAGCAGCGGTCCCGGGTTGGTCGGAGGGCACCGGGTCCGTGGGACGCGGCTGCTCGTAACCGAACCCCCCGGTCTCGGACGGGGTCTCCGCCGGGGGCCGCTGGGGGATGCGGTAGGGGTTCTCGGGGCGCGGATCGCGCACCGGGGTCTCGTCCGACTGTTCGGGCGGCCCGGAGGAATCCGACTGCCGGGGGGACCGTTCGTCCACGCCTGACCGTCCTTCGCTACGTTTCCTGGAGATACCACGATGCCCCGCTCCCACCTCGGTGGGAGCGGGGCACGAGGATGAAGGTCGGCATGGCGGTCGCCTCTCGGCGCGGGGCACAACGGGGCTCCTGGCCGTACGGTCACCCGCCCGAGGGCGGGGCCGGACGCGGTATTCCGCGAAGGCAATAGTTGAGGCCCGGGGGACACTTGCTACCACACCGACCAACAGTGACTCTAACCCATCCGCGCTCACCGTTGTTCCGGTACCCGGCGGTGATCGGCATGCGCAATCTCACGACGGGAAACCGATCACGGCGGAAAGGGGGATGAGCCGGTCCCGCAGAGGGGCGCGGGACCGGCCGGGGAAGCTCACACGCCCGACTGGACCTGGCGTGCGATGCTGGTCTGTTCCTCACGGGAGCGCAGCTTGAGGCGCTTGCGGCCGCGTTCGGCCCCCAGCTCCTCCTCGCGGGCCTCGATCCGCTGCCACCCCTCCCAGGTGGTGTACTGCACACCGCGCTCCTCCAGCAGTGCCTGGAAGGCGACCGGGTCGGGCTCGGGGGCGGGGGTGAAGGACCCGCGGTCGGCCACCAGGTGGGTGATCGTCTCCAGCGCGTCCCCCTTGGTGTGGCCGATGAGGCCCACGGGGCCGCGCTTGATCCACCCGGTGGCGTACACGCCGTCGATGTGGTTCTCGTCCAGGTCCAGGACGCGTCCGCCGGAGTTGGGGACCACGCCGCGCTCCTCGTCGAAGGGCAGGTCGGCCAGGGGCGAGCCCAGGTAGCCGATGGCGCGGTAGACGGCCTGCACCTCGTGGTCGACGTGCTCGCCGGTCCCCCGGACGCTGCCGTCACCGGTCAGCTCCATGCGTTCGGTGCGCAGACCGGTGACCCGGCCCTCGCCGAGGATCTCCACGGGGCTGTGCAGGAAGTGCAGGTGCAGGCGGCGCTCGGCGCCGCGCGGGTCGCGGATCGCCCAGTTCTGGAGGACCTTGACGTTGGTCTTGACCTGGTTGGAGTTCTCGCAGGACCGGAGGCTGCCCTCGTCCATGTCGAAGTCCTCGGGGTACACGATGACCTCGACGCCGGGCTGCTTGTCGAGTTCGCGCAGCTCCATCGGCGTGGCCTTGCACTGGGCGATGCCGCGGCGGGCGAACACGTGGACGTCGGTGATCTGCTTGGCGCGCAGGCCCTCGTACACGTTGTCGGTGATGTCGGTGTCGAGGAGGTCGTCCGCGCTCTTGGCCAGGATCCGCGCGACGTCGACGGCCACGTTGCCCGCGCCGATCACGGCGACGCTGGTGCCCTCGACGTGCCAGGAGGGCGAGACGTCGGGGTGGGAGTCGTACCAGAAGACGAAGTCGGCGGCGCCGTGGCTGCCGGGCAGGTCCACGCCGGGGATGTCGAGCGGCCGGTCGCGGTCGCTGCCGGTGGAGAAGACGACCGCGTCGTAGTGGCGGCGCAGGTCCTCCAGCTTGAGGTCCACGCCGTACTCGACGTTGCCGTAGAAGGTGACCTGCGGCTTGTCGAGGATCTTGTGGAGGGCCCCCTGGATCTGCTTGATCCGGGGGTGGTCCGGTGCGACGCCGTAGCGGACCAGGCCGTAGGGGGCGGGCAGCTTGTCGAGGATGTCGATGCTGACGGACGTGCCGCACGCGGACAGGGTCTCGTCCTTGGTGAGCAGGTCCGCGGCGTAGATCCCCGCAGGCCCCGCACCCACGATTCCCACTCGCAGTGGTCGCGTCATCGCACAGCTCCAAGTCTTTGCGCCAGGGTCGGACGCCATCAAGAGGTAAGGCTTGCCTAATCTATCCGGTGTTGGCACCGGGAAAACCCACTATAATGGTAGACAATTCCGCTCCCGCCTCCAGGGGCGGGGGAGGCGCGCGCTGGAAGTCCCGGAGCCGGGCCCCAGGTGGGGGCGGACTCCGAGGCGCCCGACGGATGTCTTCCGTGGTCCTCAACCAGGGGTCAACGCCCCGTCACGGGCGAATCAGCCCCCGGTTTGCTGTGGGGAAAGTCACCCTTGTTCGAGTTCGGCCTTGACCGAGGCGGCGAACCGGGGCACCTGTTCCTGCCCGGAGAGCTTGGCGATGGCGGCCATGATGGCGTCCGTCGCCTCCCGGCGGGGGCGTGCCCTGTGCGCCTGGTCCTTCCACGGCGACAGGTCCACCGCCTCGCCGAAGCGCATCCCCACGCGGTTGAGGGAGGGCAGCCTACGGCCCCGGGGCAGGATGCGCTCGGTTCCGGTCAGCGCGACCGGCACCACCGGTGCGCCCGTGGTCAACGCCAGCCAGGCCAGTCCGGTCTGCCCCCTGTACAGGCGCCCGTCCGGGGAGCGGGACCCCTCGGGGAAGATGCCGAAGACCTCTCCTCCCTCCAGGACGGCCAGGCTGTTGTTCATGGCCTCCTGGGCGCTCTCGCCGGGGCGCCGGTCCACCGACAGCTGGCCGATGGCGCGCAGGGCGCGGGTGAACAGGCGCCGGGGCAGGGTGCCCTCGTCGAAGAGCTCCTGCTTGGCGATGAAACGGACCGGCCGGGGGCAGGCCACCCCGATGAAGAGCGGGTCGATCAGCGCGAGGTGGTTGGAGGCCAGGATCACCGGCCCCTGGCGGGGGACGTTGGACAGCCCCTCCACGCGCTGCGGCCACACCGCCCGGGAGGCCGGCGCGATGACGGCCTTGGCGGCCGCGTACAGTGACACCATGAGGTCACCTCTTCTCGGTGGGTAGTCGGCCTGTGGGGTGTACGGACGTCCCGAGGGTCCCCGGTGGTCCGCGCGCCTTCGAGCCTAGCGGGGCGCCGGAGCGCGGAGCGGGGCCGAGGTGCGACCGGTCCTGTTCGGTCGGACACTGCCGTGGTGTGGGTCACACGCGCTAGGCTGATGGTCTAGACCTCTGGCGCAGGTCGGGGGCCCAGCATCCGGACGCGCTCGTGAAGCGAGGAAGAACTGCCATGCCGAAACTGGTCGACGTCAGCCACCAGATCACCGACGGGATGACCACCTGTCCGGGTATCCCCGAACCGGTCGTCCGGGAGGCAACGGCCGTGCCCGGGGCCACCCCCGGACACGGGGACAGCAGCGGCCGCGTCACGATGGTGGGAGCCACCGGCACCTACGTCGAGATGCCCGCCCACCGCTACCGGGACGGCGCCGACCTCGCCGACCTCGACCTGGCCCGCGTGGCCAACCTGCCGGGGACGGTCGTCACCGCCACGTCCTCCCACGAGATCGGACCGGAGGCCTTCAGCGGCCTGGACCTGCGCGGCCGCGCGGTCCTGCTGCGCACGGGGTGGGACAGGCACTGGCGCACCGAGGCCTACGGCCGGCTCGACCACCCGCACCTGACCGAGACGGCAGCCAAGGCCCTCGTGGAGGGCGGGGCCGTCCTGGTGGGTACCGACTCGATCGGCGTCGACGACACCTCGCCCTCCGCGGAGGGCGCGCGGCCCGCGCTGGCGGTCCTGCTCGCCGCGGGAATCCCGGTCGTCTCGCACCTGTGCCTGCTCGACCAGCTCCCCGAGGAGGGGTTCACCTTCTTCGCCGCGCCGGCCAAGGTCCGCGGGATGGCGGCCTTCCCCGTGCGGGCCTTCGCCCTCACCGACTGACCTGTGCCGGACACCCGCCCCCGGCCCGGCCGGGGGCGGGCGGGCCCGCCCGCCCCCGGTCCACGGGTCAGAGGTCGGCGTCCACGTCCTTCTGGGCCCGGTACCGCTCCCGCTGGGCCCGCCGCTCGACCTCCTGCTGCGCGGAGCGCTCGTCCTGGGCGACCGCGCTGGTCATCGAGTTGGACAGGGCCCGCAGCTCCATGTTGATCCGCGGATAGGCGGCGAGCCGGGGCAGCGCGCCCAGCCGCGGCGTGCGGCGCTCCTCGATCGCCGAGATCAGCTCGTCGAACGCCAGGTCGACCCTCTGGAGGGTGATGACCCCCACCGGTTCGGGCTTGCGGTCGTGCGCCAGGGCGGCCAGCGCCAGGTAGCCGATGCGCTGGGTGGCCACGACCACGGGCCACAGCGGGCGGGTGGAGGCCGCCCGCGGAACGTCGCCGATGGCGCTCTCGTACACGCCGCGCAGGCTCACCAGGGCCGCCCGCATGTCGCGCCGCAGCCGGTAGCGGCGCTCGGGGCCGATCTCGACCTCCTGGTCCAGCACCGCGATCATGCACTGGCGGGTGGTCCTGAGCACGCCCGCGATGGCCTGCGGCAGCCGGGTCGCCGACGCCTTGCGCCACAGGAGGAGGGAGCCCGCCATACCGAACGCGGAGCCCACCAGGGTGTCGATGATCCTCGACCCGGCGAGCTCGGTGATGGGGTAGGGCGAGGCCGTGTAGGACAGCAGCAGCGCCATCGGGGTCAGCAGCACCGAGGCGTAGAGGAAGTTGCGCCCCACCACCAGCTGCGTGGCGCCCTGCAGAACCCCCGCGAGCACGATGACCACGGCCAGCGGCAGGTCGACCATCAGCAGCCCCACCCCGGCCACCACGCCCACCAGGGTGCCCAGCGAACGCTGCAGGGAGCGGTTCATCGTCAGCACGACGTTTCCGGCCTGCAGGACGGCCGTCGTGGTCAGCGCCACCCAGTAGTAGTGGTCCAGTCCCAGCCACAGGCCGAACGCGCCCGCCGCGGTCACCGTCACCCACATGCGCAGCGCGGTCGGCCGGATCAGCGAGTCCCCGCTCAGGCTGGAGCGCAGCGCCCCCAGGAGCGCGGGGTAGCGCTCGTCGTGGAGGGTCTCCGTGCGCTCGTCGTCGTCCTCGCCCTGGCCGGCGCGGCGCGCCGACTGCGAGGCACGGGAGAGCAGCGAGTACAGCCTGGCCTCCAGCGAACGCGGACGCATGCCCCGCCGCAGCTCGTCCAGGGCGTCGGGGTCCGGGGCCCTTCCGGGGTCGGCCACCGCCAGAGCCAGCTCGTCGGCGTACCCGGAGACCTCCTCCGGCAGGGGCGTGGGGCGCGCCATGCACACCTGTGTCGCGACCAGGTGGATGTCGGACACCCAGCGCAGCAGGGCGCG
Source organism: Nocardiopsis sp. NPDC058631 (assembly GCF_042716955.1). Taxonomy (NCBI): domain Bacteria; kingdom Bacillati; phylum Actinomycetota; class Actinomycetes; order Streptosporangiales; family Nocardiopsidaceae; genus Nocardiopsis; species Nocardiopsis sp. NPDC058631. The sequence continues at coordinate 7,758 of NZ_JBHXQY010000020.1, forward strand.
GAGCCGGGCCGCCTCGGCCGTGGTGCGGTAGCCGCGGGTCTGGCCCAGCAGGACGATCCGCCAGGCGTCCGCGAGGGTCGTCGAGGCCTTGTGCTGGGCGTGGTCCAGGTCCGGGGTCCCCACGGACCGCAGGAGTGCGGCCAGCGCGCGAAACGCCGCGGCCACCGCCTGGTACTCGGGGTGGCGGGCGCGCAGCGGGGCCCCCGACATGGACACGGCCCACCCCACCGCCGCGCCCACGGCCGCGACCAGCGCGTGCAGGGGCACGTCGGCCAGCGTGCCGGGGGCGATGGTGGAGATGGTGGCGACCAGGACGAAGAACATCGGTCCCGGCTTGTCGACCCGCCAAGCCGCGCAGACCCAGGTGGCGACCCCCGCGGTCAGCCCGATGGAGGCCACCGCCGCCCACGGGGAGAGGGAGGCAGCCAGGGAGTTGGCCGCGACGGCCGCGACGAAGCCCAGGCCCACCAGGGCCAGGGCCGCGGAGCGGTAGGCGTAGGGGGTCTTCTTCTCGTACAGGACGGTCATGGACCCCAGGGCGGCCAGGGTGCCGATCTGCGGCCCGAAGACGAGCGCGGCCAGGGCGAACGACACGGTCATCGCGATGGTGGCCTGCGCGGCGGTGGTCCACGCCCACGCTCCGGCCTCCAGACCGAAGACGGCCTTGAGGTCCACGCGGGGGCGGGGGCGCTCACCGACCTGGGCCCGCCGGGGCCCCGGGTGCGAGCCCGCGTCGGTGCCGTCCCCGGAGCCGCGGGAACCGTCCAGGTCCATCGGCCCTGTGTCTCCTGTGGTTCCCAGATCTCGCACGATTTCCATCCTAGACCGGGATGAACCGGTGCTTAGGTGACTACTTGGACGAATCTTGTACCGCAGTCGCGGCCGAGCCGAGAGCCTCGTCACGTTCGGCCTCGGCCCGTTCGGCCCGCTCGACGGCCCTGTCCCGGGCCTCCTCCGCCAAGGACAGGCGGGCGGCGGCGGCCTCCCTGGACTCCGCGAGGGTCAGCTCGGCGTTGCGGCGCTGGGCGTCGAGCTCCGCGGCGAGCCGGTCGCGGCCGGCCGTCGACCGGTCGAGTTCGGCGGTGAGGCGCTCCCGGTCGGCGGCGGCGGCCACGCGGTCGGACTCCAGGCGTTCCTGGGCGCGGGCCAGCTCGGCGCCGAACCGCTCCCGCTCACCGGCCAGGTCCTCGGCCGACCGCTGCGCCTGCGCCTCCGCGCGCTCCGCACGGGCCAGGGCGCTCTCCGCCGCGAGGACGGCCTCGTCCCGGCGGCGGGCGTGCTCCGCGGCCTCCGCGCGCAACCCCTCCGCCTCCGCCCTGGCGTGCTGGACGCGCCGGGCCGCGTCGGCGCGCTCGCGGTCGAGTTCCTCCCCGGCCCGGGCGGTGAGCTCGGCGATCCGGCGCTCGGCGGAGGCCAGGCCGGCGTTGGCCTCGGAGACGGCGGCGTCGCGCTCGACCACGGCCGCGCGCGCCACGGCCTCCTGTCGGTCGCGCTCCTCCTCGGCGCAGTCCCGGGCGGCCAGGGCCTCCTCGGCCATCCGTTCGGCCTCCTGCGTGGCGGCCACGGCCGAGGAGGCCGCCTCCTCCGCCACCCGGCGCGCGGTCTCGGCCTCGCGGCGGCGGTTCTCCGCCTCCAGCCGGGCTCCGTCGGCCTCCGCGGCGTGCCGTGCCCCCGCCAGGCGGGCCGCCTCGACCTGTGCCTCGGCGGCGGCCGGGTCGGTCATGGTCGAGAAGGCCTCGGTCGCGGACCTCAGGGTGGCGGTCAGCTGCTCGCTCTGCACGGCGAACCGTGTGAGCAGGTCGTCCGCGCGCAGGCGCGCGGCGGTGACGGGCTCGGCGCCGACAGCGGGGGAGGCACCGGGAGCGGGTTCCTGGGCGGCCCGGGTCTCCTCCTCCTGGCGCTCGGATTCCTGCGCCTGGCGCTGGCGCTCCTTCCAGGCGCGCCACCGGGTGTGTTCCGGTAGACCGCAGTACTGGGGAGGGCGCCCGGGAGAGGACGCGCGGGGTACCGGCCGGTCGCAGCCGGGGAAGTTGCAGGTGCTGGAGTCGGAGGAGGCCACGGGGTGAGCGTAGCGGTTCGCCCCCGCCCGCCGCCGGGGCGTGTCGCACTCCCGCCGGGTCCGCGCGGGCCCGGCGGGAAAGGCGTCTCGCCCCGCACCGGACAGGGTCGGTGCGGGGCGTGACGCGCGGTGGCCTCCGGGGCGTGGGCCGGGGGTCCGCGCCGTGGGGCGGACGCTCCGGAGGCGCCGGCGGAGCACACCGGGGAGTGGCTCAGTCGTGGGCGCCGAAGCCGTCCACGCGGCAGACCATGGTGGTCACGAAGGGTCGGAAGCCCTCCCGCTCCAGGAAGGTGATGTCCTCGGAAGCGGTGGCCAGCGCGGAGAACTCGATGTCGCGGATGCCCATGGAGGCGAGCTGGCGGCGCACCTCCTCCAGCAGCTTCGAACCGGTGCCGCCGGCGTCGTACTCGGGGTCGACCGCGAAGGTCTGCACGACCGCGATCCGCGTCCCCCGGTCCCAGCTGCCCTGGGCGTTCTCGCGGATCGTCACCATCGCGTACCCGGCCAGGTCGTCGCCGCTCTCGGCCAGGATCGCCATGGTGTCGGGGTCCGACAGCCAGGCGAGGTACTGGGCCCGGCGCCGCCGCCAGGACTCGTCCGGGCTCGTGGCGCTGATGATGTCCGACAGGTGCGAGGAGCTCAGGGTGTGCTGCTGGTGGAGGGCGCCCCACAGGTCCGCTAGTTCCTCCACCTCGTGTGCTCCCAGGTAGCGGAAGCTGAGAACGCCGACGTCAGTCGGACGAGGTTTGGTCATAAGCGAATTTTGCATGTTCTTCTCACCCGTTCCCACCAGCATTGGGTGCTGATTCCCCGGGCCCCAAGAGAGGGGCCCGTGGTTGAGCTGTGACTCCGACTGTACGTTCCGGTGTCGACCGGAACAGACGTGACACAAGGAAAGAGGTGCATGAGATCGCAAGGTAAGAATTAGTGCGATTCTTTCCTCTGGAGATGTGGGGTTCACGGGCAAGGGAGGGGGCCTGGACGGTGTGCACGGAATCACCACCCGAGCTGGTGCAACAGGATGGAAACCACCCGGAAACCTGTGCGTACTGCCCTACCTTGGAGCACATGATCGATGTTCGGCGGTTGCAGCTCCTCCAAGCACTCGAACACCACCGCACGGTGGCGGCGACGGCGGAGGCGCTCAACGTCACCCCGTCGGCGGTCTCCCAACAGCTCGCCGTGCTGGCCCGGGAGGCCGGGGTCCCCCTCGTCGAACGCCAGGGCCGCCGCTTCCTGCTCACCGGCGCCGCGCGGGTGCTCCTCCAGCGCGCGCACGTCATCTTCGCGGAGATGGAGCGGGCCACAGCCGACCTCGCCGAGTACACCGGGGGCGACCGCGGCGTCATCCGCGTCGGCTCCTTCTCCACGGGCATCAGCGACCTCGTGGCCCCGGCCCTCGCGCGCCTGCGCACCAGCCACCCGGGCTGGTCGTTCGAGGTCGTCCAGGCCGAACCCGAGGAGAGTGCCGAGATGGTGCGCTCCGGGCGCCTGGACGTGGCCCTGACGATGTCCACCCGGCACCTGCCCGCCGCGGGCGACCCCGACTTCCGGGTCGACCCCGTCATGGTGGAACTGCTCGACGCGATCCTGCCGTACCAGCACCCGCTGGCCACCCGCACCAGCCTCCACCTGGCCGAGGACCTCTCCGACCAGGACTGGATCATGTCCGCACCCGGCACCGCCTGGCACGAGTGCGTGTCCGGCGCGGCCAACCAGGCGGGCTTCCAGCCGCGCGTGGTCCACACCGTGAACGACTTCAGCGCCGTGTTCTCACTGGTGCAGGCAGGTCTGGGCATCGCCCTGATGCCGCGCCTGGCCTGGACGGGGCTGCACGCGCCGCAGATCGTGGTGCGGGGCGTGCGCGAGACCGCGCGCAGGCACATCGTCGCCCTGTCCCGGGCCGGTTCCACCCCCGAACCCCTGCTCACCGCCGTCCGCGAGGCCGCCAGCAAGGTCCCGGTGCCGTCGGTGGGCCCCTTCGCCATCGCCGGCTGAGGGGGACCGCGCGCTCAGGGGGAGTCGGGCAGGGGCGGGACCTCGTCCAGGACCTCCCCGGCCGCCTGGTGCAGGTAGCGCGCCACCAGCTGGATCGGGCGCCACGCCCACCCGCCGGTGCGCCCGGCCAGGAAGACCTCCCTGACCCCGCCCAGCTCGCCGAGGGGGGCGTGCGCCACCCCGCGGCGGGTCACCGCCGCCAGACGCGGGACCACGCCGATGCCCACCCCCGCCGCGACCAGCTCCTCGAACAGCTCCAGGGTGTCGACGCGGTGCGCGATCCGCGGCGTGAAACCGGCGTCGGCGCACATCCGCTGCACCAGTGCCTCCTCGTCCCCCCGGTAGGGGCTGGCGATCCACGCGGCCCCGGACAGCTCCCGCAGGCGCCGACGGGTCAGGGTGCGGCTGTCCGCGCCCTCGGAGGGCTGGGACAGCAGCAGGTCCTCGCGGCCGATCGGGCGCACCGTCAGGGTTCCCGGAAAATCCCGGGGGAGAAGGCTGTACTGGTAGACCACGCCCAGATCGGCGCCCCCGGCCTGGAGGAGGGTCAGGGCCTGCTCCGACTCGTACTCGGTCAGGTGGACCTCGATGCCCGGGTGGTCGCGCCGCAGAGCGCGCAGGGCGGGGAGCACCACCGGTGCCGCGCTCGTGTACATCACCAGCTCGACGCGGCCGACGGGCTCGCCCTCGCCCTCGAACTCGGCCCGTGCCGCCTCGACCCGCGCCAGGATGTCCACGGCGTGCTCCGAGAGGCGCAGCCCCGCCGGTGTGAGGCGCACGCGGCGCCCGTCGGGGGCGAGGAGGGGGACACCGGCCTCCTTCTCCAAAACGGCGAAGTGTTTGGAGACCGCGGAGGTACTCATCCCTGTGACCTCGGACACTGCGGCCATGGTGCCCAGGCGTTCCAGTTCGACGAGCAGGCGCAACCGGGTGAAATCCATCCACCGAAACTACATGGTTCATCAACCACTGGTCCGTGGACAGAAACGGACCTCTCGGCTCCAATGGTCGGGTGATCCCCTCATTCGTGTCCCCGCTTCGCCGTGCCCGCTTCCAGGTCCCGGCGCCCATCATGCTGCTCATCGGCATGTTCACCCTGCACACCGGTAGCGCCCTGGCCGTCACCGCGTTCGCCCACGCGAGCCCCGCCACCGTCACCTGGCTCAGGCTGACGTGGGCCGCGGTCCTGCTGCTGGCCCTCGGCGGTCGCTCCCTGTGGCGGGCCGTGCGCGCCTCGACGCGGCGCGAACTGGGGGCCGTGGTGATCCTGGGCACTGCGAGCGCGGGGATGATGCTGTTCTACTCCGAGGCGACGGCGCGGATCGAGCTCGGCGCCGCCACCTCCATCGAGTTCCTGGGCACCCTGGTGGTGGCCGTGGCCGCCATGCGCCGCCGGCGCGAACTCGTGTGGATCGCCGCGGCCGTGGTCGGGGTCATGTGCCTGACCCGGCCCTGGCAGGGGAACCTCGACCTGACCGGGGTCGGCTTCGCCCTCGCCGGTGCGGTCTGCGTGGTGGTCTACATCGTGCTGACCCAGAGGGTCGGCGCCGGTTTCGGCGCCGTCCACGGCCTGGCACTGACCATGACCGTGGGCTCGCTGGTCAGCGCGCCCTTCGGGGCGCCCGCCGCGTTCGCCGCCCCGGACATCGACCTGATCCTGTTCACACTGGTGATCGCGCTGCTCTTCCCGATGGTGCCGTTCCTGCTGGAGATGGTCGCGCTCCAGCGGATGGGCCGGACCGCCTACAGCACCTTCTCCAGCCTGGAGCCCGCGGTCAGCCTGGTGATGGGCCTGGTCGTCATCGGCCAGGCGCCCGTGTCCGTCCAGGTCGTGGGCATGGCACTGGTGGTGGTCGCCGGCGTGGGTGCGGCGCGGGGGGACCGGCGCGACCGGCCCGCCGCGCCCGACCCGGTGTCCGTGCTCCGGCGCCGTGCGGAGGAGGCCGTTGCCGCGGGCCCTGCCGGGGTCGGCACCGGGACGTCGGTGGAGGAACCGGTGGGGGCGGGGGAGGCCGCCAGAGCGGCCTGAACCGCCCCCGCCCCGGGCGCGGGTGCTCTGGATACGCGTGGTTCCAGGGGTTTTCTCCCCGCTTGCGGCCTGTGATCCGTACCACTTCCAAGGTGGGAAAGTGGTCCGTTTCGGGCGGAAACCAGCAGCCATCGCACCACCACAGGGCTCCTGAGCAGCGGATACCGTCACATTGCGTGCGGGAACCGGCGCTGAGCTGGGACTTCGTACCGTGAATCGGACAGTCCGAATGCATTAGCTTGGTGCGATCATGGCCGCGAAATCTGATCTCGAACTCCTGCGCGCCCACGAACCCGTGCTCATGTGCACGAAGGGGGAACTCTTCTTCCCCACCGACGTGGACGCCTACGTACGCAATTGCAGCCTGTGGATCGAGGAGCCCGGCGGACGCGAACGCGTCCTGGTCCCCGCAGGGGAGCTCACCCTCGACCGCCTCTCACAGGCCGAGGAGGAGTGGCCCGAACGCCACAAGCACCTCCGCTTCGTCCAGGAGGAGACCCTGCGCGAGGAGGCACGCCGGTACAAGGGCATCGCCCGCTCGGTCATCCCCAAGAGCGGCCGCCTCGCCGCCGTCGGCGTCCTCGGCCGTGTCCTCGACATCCTGATGAAGCTCTCCCTGCTCATCCGGGGCGCCGTCCCCGGCGGCGTCACCTTCGCGGCGGTGACCCGGTACCGGGAGCGCGTCGACAACGGCAGCGCCACCTACTACGGCCGGGTGACCCGCGAGGGCGGCTACATCATCCTCCAGTACTGGTTCTTCTACGCGATGAACGACTGGCGGACCATCTACGGCGGCGTCAACGACCACGAGGCCGACTGGGAACGCGTCACCGTCTACGCCGTGGAGAACCCGGACGGCACCACCCGCCCCGCCTGGATCGGGGCCTCCTCCCACGAGTACCACGGCGACGACCTGCGACGCAGCTGGGACGACCCCGACCTGCACAGGGACGGCGAGCACCCGATGGTCTACGTCGGTGCGGGCTCCCACTCCCACCAGATGCTCCCCGGCGACTACCTCATCCAGGTCGACCCGTCCTTCCTGCGCGGCCCCATCCTCGCCTGGCAGTGGCTCACACAACGCGTCTTCCGCGCGGACAGGGCCATCAACCGCCACGGCATCGGCGTCCCCTTCGTCGACTACGCGCGCGGCGACGGCCAACGCCTCGGCCCGGGCGGCGACCGCGAGTGGTACGTCGTCCTGATCGACGACGAGACCCCCTGGCTCAAGGGCTTCCGCGGACTGTGGGGGCGCGACACCGGCGACTTCTTCGACGGCGAACGCGCGCCCAGCGGCCCGCGCTACGAGCGCGACGGCACCATCCGCCGCTCGTGGGCCGACCCCCTGGCCTGGGTCGGCCTCCAGAAGGTGGCCCCCACCGAGGCCGCGGCCCGCGCCGAACTCCGCTCCCACGTCGGCGTCCTCGACGAACGCCTCCGCGAGATGGACGCCGACGTCCTGCGCCGCCGCCACCAGCTGCGCCAGCTCGACTCCGCCCGCATGGCCCTCTCCCGCGAGGCCCACTCACGGCCGGGCGCCAAGGAGTACGCCGAGCAGATCGAGTCCTTGGAGAAGGAGCTGGCCGACGTCTACGAGAAGCGCGTGCTGACCGCGGACGAACGCGACACCCACCTGAGGGCGCTGGCCTCCGAGACGCCCCTGGTGCCCACACCGACCGGGCACCTCAAGGCGCCGCACCTGCCGTACTCCTCCGGCAAGCAGCGCGCCACCCGCTTCCTGCACCTGTGGGTGGCACTGAGCACCCCGCTCCTGCTGGTGTCGCTTGCCCTGCCCATGTTCCTGCTGGACGGGCAGTTCACCCTGTACGCGATGCTCGGCGTCGTCGTGGCCTTCGCCGCCATCGACTCCGTCGCCCGCCGCAAGTTCGTCCAGTACCTCACCGGCCTGGCGGTCGCGGCGGTCATCATCGGACTCGCGGTCGGGATCGTGGCCGCGTTCATCGCCGACTGGCGGATCGCGCTCACCGTCCCCATCGCGGTCATCGTGGTGCTCCTCCTCGTGGTCAACATCCGCGAACTCCTGCGCCGCTGACCGGGCCCGCCCCGCCCCAGCGCCCCGGCGCGGGGGCGGGACGGCGCCCCCACGACCCGGCGGCCCCGCTTGGCACCGGCCGTCCGGACGGGGACGATGGGGGCATGAGCGACGCGTTGTTCGGGTCCCCGCCGGTGGAGGTGGCCCCCGGCGCCGTGCACCTGCCCGGATGGCTGGACGGTGACGAGCAGGCCGACCTGGTCCGGCGCTGCCGCGACTGGGCGCGCGGACCCGCCGGGATGCGCCGGCACACGATGCCCCGCGGCGGCGTGATGAGCGTCAGCATGGTCGGACTCGGCTGGCACTGGCAGCCCTACTCCTACTCCCGCACCCTCCCCGACGGCACGCCGGTCCAGCCCTTCCCCGCCGTCCTCGCCGACCTGGCCTCCCGCGCCGTCGAGTCGGCCTACGGCGCCCCGCCCGGGCCCGGGGCCGACCCCTACGACGTGGCCCTGGTCAACTTCTACGACGCCGAGGCCCGGATGGGCATGCACCAGGACCGGGACGAACTCTCCCGCGAACCGGTGGTCTCCCTCAGCCTCGGCGACACCTGCGTCTTCCGCTTCGGCAACACCGAGACCCGCACCCGCCCCCACACCGACGTCGAACTGCGCAGCGGCGACCTGTTCGTCTTCGGCGGCCCCTCCCGGATGGCCTACCACGGCGTCCCGCGCACCCGCCCGGGGACCGCCCCGCCGGCCCTCGGCCTCACCGGGCGGCTCAACATCACCGTCCGCGCCTCCGGCCTGGACGCCTGAACGCGCCCGGTCCGCCCGGAGCGTGGCGTGTCGGCGCGCCCCCGCCCCCTCCCCCCGGTCAGGATCGGGCACAGTACCCACCGAACGGGAGGCAGACCCGTGCCCGACTCCTCACCCGAACGCGTGATGGCCCTGGGCCACGAGGCCGCCCTGCTGCCCGCCCAGGCCGCCCCCGGGACCGTGCGCGCCGTCCTCTACCGCGACGGGCGCCGGGAGCGCGAGGCCGACACCGCCGAGGAGGCCCGCCGTGCGGCCACCGCCGACAGCGGCCTCATGGCCTGGATCAGCATGACCGCGCCCGACCAGGAGCAGCTCACCGACGTCGCCCGGCACTTCGCCCTGCCCAGGCTCGCCCTGGAGGACGCCATCGCCGCCCACCAGCGACCCAAGGTCGAGACCTACGGCGACGTCCTGTTCGTCGTGCTGCGTCCGGTCGGCTACGACCAAAACCGGGAGACCGTCCAGGTCGGCGAACTCCACCTCTTCGCCGGAGAGGGCTTCGTCATCACCATCCGCCACACGGGCCAGGTCGACGTGGAGGCCGTCCGCGACCACCTGGAGGCGGAGCCGCGCGTCCTCGCCCACGGGCCCCTCGCGGTCGTCCTGGCGGTCCTGGACCGGGTCGTGGACGCCTACGCACCCGTCGTCTTCGACCTCCAGGACGACATCGACGAGGTCGAGACCGAGGTCCTGGACAGCGACCCGAAGGCGTCGCGCCGCACCTACCGGCTCGCCCGCCAGGTCATCGTGCTGCACCGCGCGGTCGACCCGCTCGACGTCGCCCTGACCGACCTCATGACGCTCCTGGAACGCCCCGGGGGAACCGAACCGGGCCCGCCCCGGGCCCCCGTCGAGAACCGGATCCTGCACAACCTCCTCCGCGACGTCACCGACCACGTCACCGCCGTGCGCGACCACGTCGAGGGCTTCCGCCAGATCCTCCAGAACATCATGACCGTCAACAGCGCCCTCATCGACCAGGCCCAGAACGAGGCCATGAAGAAGGTCTCGTCCTGGGGCGGCATCCTGGTGGTGCCCACCCTCATCGCCTCCGCGTACGGCATGAACATCGCACCCCGGCCCGGTTACGAGTGGACGTTCAGCTGGCCGGTGGCACTGGTTCTGATGGCGCTCTCCAGCCTCACCCTCTACGTTGTGTTCCGACGCAACGGCTGGCTGTGAGGAGGAATCGCGGTGCACGACGGGGAATCCGCCGAACGCGAGGTGATCCGGCTGATGACGGGGGCGTGGGTGGCCAGGGCCGTCGCCACCGCTGTCGGGCTGGGGGTACTGGACCGCCTCGGCGAGGGCCCGGCCGACACCGCGGCCCTGGCCGACAAGCTCGGCCTGCACCCGGAGCGGCTGGGCCGGCTGCTGAGACTGCTCGCGGCCGCGGGCGTGGTCCGCGAGCGAGACGGCCTCCACGAGCCCACCGACGTCGGCTCCCACCTGCGCCGCGGCCACCCCTCCGGCATGGCCGACCTCGCCCTGCTCTACGACACCGACATGTTCGGGCACGCGTGGGGGCACCTGGCCGACACCGTCCGCACCGGGCGGACCGCGTTCGAGCAGGCCCACGGGACCGGTGTCTTCCCCTACCTGGAGCAGCACCCCGACGAGGCGGCGCTCTACACCGCCGGCATGGCGGCGGGCGGCCGGTTCTCCACCGCCGTTCCCGACGTGTACGACTTCGGCGGGGCCCGCACAGTGGTCGACCTCGGGGGAGGGGACGGCGAACTCCTCGCCACCGTCCTGGCGGGCGCCCCCGACGCGCACGGCGTGCTGGTGGAGCGCCCGCCCGCGCTCGCCGCCGCACGCGAGCGCCTCGGCGCGTTCGTGGACGCCGGACGGTGCGAGCTGGTCGAGGGCGACTTCCTGCGGGAGGTGCCGGGCGGCGCCGACGTCTACCTGCTCAGCCGGGTGCTGCACAACTGGTCCGACGGCGACGCGCGGCGGCTGCTCCGCCTCTGCCGCGAGTCCATGGCCCCCGACGGCCGGGTGCTCGTCGCCGAACGCATCCTGCCCGACCGGGACGGGCCCTGGCTCTCCCTGGTGCTCGACGTCCACATGATGGTGATGACCACCGGAGCCGAGCGGACCGAGCGCGGCTACGAGGAGCTGCTGCGCTCGGCCGGGCTCACCACGCGCGAGATCCTCGACCTGCCGCTGGAGATGCGGCTCCTCGTGGCCGGACCCGTCCCCGTGGTGCCCGGGACGGCGGCCCGCCGTTCCGGCCCGCGCACGGCCGCCCCCGTCACATCCGCCAGGGGAGGTTCAGCCACGGACTCGCCGGGTCACTGACCAGGACCCGGTGCGCCGCCGCCGAGTCCTTGTAGTAGGGACCGAACGAGCCCTCGTCGAAGGCCATCGCCCGCCCCAGCACGAAACCCGCGGACATCTCCTCCCACGAGCCGTGGTGGCGCATGGACTGCGCGCCCGCCCGGACGATGTACCCGTGCGCGGCCCGCTCGTCGGCGTACCCGGCGTTGACCCCCCACCGGGCGAGGTTGACCGCCCGGCCGAAGTCGTAGGCGCGCACGGTCCGCACCGGTACACCCCGGGGCAGGACGCCGTCCGAGGCCATGCGCTCCTCGTACTCCCAGATGCGGGCGGCTTCGAGGACCATCTCCTCGTAGACCCGGGCGCCGGCGCCGCGCACCCGGCACCAGTGGGCGATCAGGTCCGGCCACAGGCCCGCGTCGAAGGGGTGCCCGGGCGCGCGGGCCACGGCCTGGTTGCGCAGGTCCAGCAGGACCGTCACCGAGGAGTCGCGCCCGCGGTCGTCGGTCAGGCGGCGCAGCGCGCCCTCCCACCCGGCGGTGTCGGTGATGCCCCAGGAGTCCCGGAGCTTGGCCCGGTCGTCGTCGGCGTCGCAGCAGGCGCACGCCGAGTGCACGGCGTTCCACACCCCGCCCGCCGCCGTGGGCATGTGGGCCCCGGAGGCGAAGGCGTGTGCCAGCGGCCCCTGGAAGACCCCTCGGGGGTCACTGAGGAGCTTCGCCCGCTTGGAGAAGAGTCCCATGTCGCGTGTCCTCAGGGGTTCAGGAGGCGGCGGATCTCCTCCGCCTCACCTCGGGCCTGTTCGGTGCCCTGCTCGGAGGCGAGCAGCTTGTCCCGCCACTGTTCCGCGGCCTCCGCCACGCTCCTGGAGAACCGGCCGACCTGGGCCTCGCCCGCTTCCCGGGCCGCGGCACGCTCCCGGTGGTCGACCCAGAAGGCCGATCCGGAGCCCACGGCGGAGGCCGCGCACAGCAGGAGCCAGAACCCGCTGGAGGAGACCAGCCCCAGGAGCGCCAGGATCCCGGCCAGGGCCAGGAACCCCCACGCGTACACGCGCGCGTTGCCCTCGTACGCGTGGCGGGCGCCGAGCCCGGCCTCGGCGCGTGCCAGTTCCCGGGGGTCGGGCCCGGTGGAGGTGATCGTCACCTGCTTGCCCTGCACGACGACCCGCGAGGAGTCCTCGACGGGCTCGGTCGCCGCGCGGAGCAGGCTCTCGGCACTGTCCACGACCGCGGAGCGCTGGAGGACCAGGGCGAAGGTCCGGCGGTGGGGCGGGGCGTCCTGGCGGGTCAGGTCCTCACCCAGCAGGGCGGTGACCGTACCGACCTCGTCGGTCCACAGCGGCAGGGCGCCCTGGCGGCCACTGCTCTCGATGACCGCGCGCAGCGTGTTGGCCCGGGAGATCAGCGGCGCCTCCTCGGCACTGCCCTCCTCGACCAGCGTGCGCAGTGACTCGGAGAGGAACTCCGCGCTGGCCTCGTCGGGGGCGAGCGCCTCCGTGGACGTCTCCTCGCCGCCGAGCGCGGTGATGCGGGCGACGGCCTCCCTCAGACCGGTGAGCTCGCGCAGGGCCGCGTCGCGCTTGGCGATCCCCTCGTGCCCGGCGGAGCGGCCGGCGTCCGTCCCGCCCCCGCCGGTCCGGCCGCGCCGGGCGGGCCGGACGGAGGGCGCGGACCGGGGTGCGGCGGCGGCCAGGGCGCGGACGGGCGGCACGGTCACCTCCCGGTTCGACCAGTTCCGGATGGTGGACAGGATCAGGTGGTCGCGCGCGTCGTCCCCGAAGGCCCCGTCGGCGGTCAGCAGCCACAGGGCGCGCTGGCCCCGGGTCACCACCTCGTCGGGGTCGGGCAGGTGGGGGAGGAGGTCGGCGGTGACGCCCTCGCCCATGGTGCGCGCGTGCTCGGCGCGGGTGAGGGCGGCGGCCAGGGCCGCGAAGTGGCGTGCGCGGGAGGCGTCGCGCCGGGCGGCCTCGTCGAAGCGGGCGCGCGCGGTCCCCACGTCGTCGGAGAGCAGCGCGTGCAGGCCGCGGGCGGCCGGGACGAGCCAGTACCCGGGGACGTCGGTGAGGTCGAGCCGGGAGAGGGACGCCCCGTCCAGCATCTGGAGGGTGCGGTGGCGGGCGATGGCGGCGTCGTCGAACATCGACAGGGTGGCGCGGACGTCGCTGAGCTCGATGAACGCGTCGAGGGTCGCGGAGACCCGGTCGAGCCGCTGTTCGAGCGTGCCGCGGATGTGCGACAGCTCCGAGCGCATCCTGCTGCGCTCGCTCGCCATCCGGGCGTGCGTGGAGCCCAGACTCTCCTCCAGCTCCCGGATCTTCCGGTTCTGTGAGTAGTCGGTCCAACTGTTGCTCATCCTCGGTCCCTTCCGTCGCGCGCCCGTGGGCCGTGTGGCGCGCCGCGTGGTGTGACGGTCCGCGCGGGGCTCCGGTTCCGGGTTTTCGCGCGGCGGAACGGCGGGACGGGACGCAAGGGGCCCCTGTGCACTCCAGGTGTTCGTGGGGTGACAGAGAAGGGGTTGGTGCCAGGGGTCACATCACCTACGATGGGAGCGCTCCCAGAAAGGACTTCCCATGGATGCCCCGAGACTGCCCGCACACCTTCAGTTCGGTACCGCCACCGCCGCCTACCAGGTCGAGGGGGGCGTCCACGAGGGAGGGCGCGGACCGTCCATCTGGGACACCTACTGCCGGACACCCGGACGCGTCGCCCGGGGCGAGACGGGCGACGTCGCCTGCGACCACTACCACCGCTACGGCGAGGACGTCGCCCTGCTCGCCGACCTCGGCGTGGACCTCTACCGCTTCTCCGTCGCCTGGCCGCGCGTCCAGCCCACCGGGAAGGGCCGCCCCAACCCCGAGGGGCTCGCCTTCTACGACCGGCTCGTCGACACCGTCCTCGGCGCCGGAATCGAACCCGTCCTCACCCTCTACCACTGGGACCTGCCCCAGGCACTGGAGGACGAGGGCGGCTGGCGGGTGCGCGACACCGCCCACCGCTTCGCCGAGTACTCCCGCATCGTCGCCGACCGCCTCGGCGACCGAGTCAACCGCTGGATCACCCTCAACGAGCCGTTCTGCTCGGCCTTCGTCGGCCACGCCGTCGGCCGCCACGCCCCCGGCACCCGCGAGGGCACGCCGGCGCTCGCCGCCGCGCACCACCTCCTCCTCGCCCACGGCATGGCCGCCGGAGAACTGCGCGCCGCCGCGGCCGGGGAGGTCGGCATCACCCTCAACCCCGACCACCTGCTGCCCGCCTCGGACTCCGACGGCGACCGCGCCGCCGTGGAGCGGGCCCGCACGCTCCACAACCGCGTGTGGTTCGACCCCCTCTTCACCGGCGCCTACCCCGACAACGAGGACGAGGTCTGGGGCGAGATGGCCGACGGCTCCTACCGCGCCGACGGCGACCTGGAGATCATCGCCCAGCCCCTGGACTTCCTCGGCGTCAACTACTACCGGCCGATCATGCTCCGCGACGCCCCCCACGCCGAGGCCGACCCGGCCGACCGCACGGCCGTGGACATCCGGACCGAACAGGTCGCGTTCGAGGGGGTGCGGCACACCACCATGGGGTGGCCGGTGCTCCCCGAGACCTTCTCCGACCTGCTCATCGACCTGAACCGCCGCTACCCGAACCTGCCGCCCATCCTCATCACCGAGAACGGCTCCGCCGAGGACGACCAGCCCGACGAGACCGGGCGGGTCGGCGACACCGGCCGCATCACCTACCTGCGCGACCACCTGGCGGCCCTGGGCCGCGCCATCGACGCCGGCGTGGACGTGCGCGGCTACTTCGTGTGGTCGCTGCTGGACAACTTCGAATGGGCCTACGGCTACGACCGGCGCTTCGGCCTGGTGCGCGTCGACTACGAACTCCTGGAACGCCACCCCAAGGACAGCTACCACTGGTACCGCGACTTCCTGACCTCCCACCGCGCACGCAGGATCAGCGAACCCGCCGCCCGCGACGGCGCGTGAGCGCCCGCGCCCCGCTCCCCGGCCTCGGGGAGCGGGGCACCCACAGCCCCGGCCCGTACTCCGGCGCGGCCCTCGGACCGCCACGGTCCGGGTGCGCGGGCGACGAAGGGCAGGGGGAGGGGGCGGGCCGGACCCGCGGCTCAGGCGTGCTGGCGGGCGACGCTGCCGAACGCGCCCACGACCGCGCCCAGGGCGAACATCGACGCCTCGTCCTCGTCCATGTGGACGATGCCCGCCGGAACACGTACCCGGTAGGGCTTGGACTCGGCGGGGAGGATCTCCAGACCGTCGATGATCCCCTGGCCCTCCAACATCAACAGGGCCTCTTCGACCCTTCCTGTGCGGTCACCACGGGACCATATGGACATGCGTCAACCCTCACTACGGCCGGAGCCGGATACAACCGAGCGGGAACGGCACCACTGGGACAGAGCGGTCCACTGTTTCCCGGGCCGGAACTCCAGCCCTGTCACGCTCCGGGATCCGTTCCGGTGTGCGCGGGGAGCAACCCCAGTGATACCACCGGCACCGCGGGGCCGGGGCGGCATCGGCGTCGCGGTGTCCTGGCCGGAACCGGCCACCCCGCGCAGGTGTGGGCATCAGGCTCCCCGGGATCGGTCCGAGCGGGTCCGGGGCCACCGGGTCCGCCGCACGCGGAGCATGCCGAATCCTGCCGCCGATGCCCGGAAAGCCCTACTGTGTAGACGTTCCGGGTACTGCGCCCGCTTGGCGGGGATCCAGGGCCCGTGCCGGCCGCGGATGCTCCCCAGGGCAGGAAGTGGGCTGACGGCCGACGCGACACCGCGCGCTGCCTGGGCTGTCGGGGGAGGTGGGCCTTTCGCGCAGCGGGCCGGCCCCTGGCCACAGGGCCGGCCCGCTGCGAGGAACTCAGTTGAGGGGCCGCCGCCCCACGGCGAGCAGGGTCGGGTGGACCATGTAATAACCCGCGGTGTCGAGGATGTGGTCCGGATGGCCCGGGGTCAGGAGCCGGACGGCCTCGGCCACCTCGTCACTGCTCAAACCCGCGTCGGTGCCGCGTTTTCGCGCCGACTCCCGCAGTTCCGGCCATACGGCGTTCTCCAGGTAGGGGCGCACGGTCGGGTCGGCGTCGACGGGTGAGCCCACCCGGGGGAAGACCTCGACACGCACGTCGAGCAGCCCTGCGGCCGCCAGCCAGCCGGCATGGCGCTCGTAGTGGGTGGGTCCCCCGGAGGGGAGCCCCCAGTTGAGCTCGGAGGCGGTGCGCAGCGCCCGCTCCAGTCGTGAGTGACCGGGCAGGAACATGGCCTGGTAGTAGTTGCTGGTGAACAGCCCCAGTACTCCGCCAGGGCGCAGAGCGCGCACGGCGCGCGCGACCAGGGCCCGGGGGTCGTCGAAGTTGCCGGGCCAGACCACGTCCGCCGCCCAGATCGCATCGAACCCGCCGCCGGCTCCGGCGGCGGCGTCGAGCACATCGACCAGGTCGGCAGCGCGCACCTCGACCCTGTCCGACACCCCCTCCGCCCGCGCGTGTGCCCGGGCCAGGTCCAGCACGTCGGGGTTGTGGTCGACGGCCAGGATCCGGGCCGCGGGGCCGGCCGCCCGGGCCAGCGCCACCAGCCCGCCTCCCGCACCGGTTCCCGCGTCGAGCAGGCGTGTGCGTCCGGGCAGGTCCATCGCCCCGACCGCCTTTTCGACGGCCGGGGCGACGAACGCCCGGTTGGCGAGCAGGTAGCGGGTCAGTCCGGTCTGCTGGACGTCTGGCATGGCACAACCACCTCGGCTGTCTCGGATCGGGGGACGGCTGTGATCGTTCGCCGACGCGGTCACGGCCGCGTGGCGGGCACGACGTGGGGCAGCACGCTGGCCAGCTTCTCGCAGGTCTCCTCGAACTCGCGTTCGGGACGGCTGCCGGCCACGATGCCCGCACCCGCGCGCAGCCACGCCCGCCCTTGCTCCTCGTAGACCGCGCGCAGGACCAGCGCGGCGTCGAGCTCGCCGCGGGACGTGGCGGTGACCACGGCCCCCGAGTACAGTCCGCGGTCCTCCTCCAGGCGGGTGATCGCCTCGATCGCGCGTGACTTGGGGATCCCCGACGCGGTGATCGCCGGGAACAGCGTCTCGAAGGCGTGCCACGGGCTGGTGCCCTCGTCCAGGCGGCCCTGGACGGTGGACGCCAGGTGCTGGACGCTGCCGCGGACGGAGACGCTCATGAAGTCCGACACCGCGACCGAGCCCGGAGCGCACACCGAGCGCATCTCCGTGACGGCTTCGCGGACCGATATGGCGTGCTCGTGGATCTCCTTGGGATCGGATTCCAGCTCGGCGCGGGCAGCGGCGTCGGCCGCCGCACCGCGCCCCGCCGCACGGGTGCCCGCGAGCGGGTTGGTCAGGACCTCGCGGTCGGGTCCGACCGTGATGACCAGTTCGGGGCTGAAGCCCGCGCTGCGAAGCCCGTCCAGATCCAGCAGGAAGGACCGCGCCGGGGTGTTGGCCCTGCGGCCGGCCGCGTAGGTGGCGGGGACGTCGACCGGGAAGGGCACGTCGACCCTCCGGGACAGGATCACCTTGTGGTAGTCGCCGCGGTCGATATCAGCCAGGGCCTCGCCCACGAGCTCGCGGTAGGCCCGGGAGCCGGTCCGCGCCTCGATCTCGGCGCGGGGCCGCAGCGGCTCGGCGACCTGCTCGCGCAGTAGGGAGCGCAGTTTGTGGTGCATCTGGGCTCCGGCTCCGCTGATGCGGGCCCCGGCAGCGGTGATGCGGACCTCGGTCCGGGGCACGATGAGGCGGGCGAGCCGTGCGGGCCGTCCGCCAGAGGCCGGGGCCGCCCCGCCGGACCGGAGCGCGAAGTCGAACCCTACCCAGCCGTAGGCACGCCAGGACGGGTCGGGCAGTCCTGCCATGGTCTCGGCCAGGGCGTCGGCCGCGCTGCCGCCGTAGGTGCGGGTGTCGGCGGTCCCGTCGGCGCGGCGAACCGTGACCCGGTCGCTGTCGAGGTCGACCCCCCACCGCACGCCGCCGCCGAAGTGCCAGACCCCGTCGCGTTCGTAGACGACGTATTCGGGGAAGAGCCCCGAACCCGCGAGCCGGGCCGCGGCCGCGACTGGGTCGAGCGGCCCTTCGACGAATTCGGTTTCGCGAAGGCTCACGACCGGCTCCTTGCCCGGGACGACCCGCAGGCGACGGTGGACCCGCCCCGTGCGGGCGCACCCGATTTACCCGTGGTCAACATTCTTTTCCGGTCTCCTTTCGAGGTCCGCGGGGACGACCGCCTCTTCGGCGGACGCGCGGACCCGCGGATCGTGGGTGAGGGGAAGGGCGCCCGTGCCGGTGTGCCCTCGAAGCCCGGTCGCCAGGACGGGCACGCGGTCCCCGGCCGGGGAGTCGAGCGCGAAGACCGTCTCGTGGCACACCAGGGCACGTCGGCGGGGGCCGACCATCGCCTCTCCTTGGTTCGAGCGGGGAAGGGGGAGCGGGGTGTGCCGCGTCCAGGAGTCAGTCCGCGGTGAGCTCGATCGCACCGGAGGGGCAGCGGTCGACCGCGCTGCGCACGTGCGCGACATCGAGGGGATCGGGCCGGTCGGTACGCAGCCGCACGAGCCCGTCCTCCTCGCCCTGGTCGAACACGCGGTCTGCGGCGATGACGCATTGACCGGCTCCGATACACACCTCGGGGTGGACGGTGATTCGCACGCGGGGACGTCCTCTTGGCTGTGGAGCGGCCCGAACAGGACCGCTGAGCGCCCGACGGCGCCGTCGCAATGACTGTAAATGATAATCATTTTCGCAAATAGCGTTCGCGCGTGTGACTGGGGTCGCACCGCGCTGAGCGCTCTCCCGGTGGCGCCGAGTGAACACACCCCTCATCGGTCCCGCTCGCGTAGTGCGTTCTTGTCGATCTTGCCCACCGCGGTCAGCGGCAGCGCGTCCACGACCTCGACGCGATCGGGGGCCTTGTAGCCGGCCAGACCCCTCCCGCGCAGGAAGGCGGCGAGCTCGCGGACCGTGGGCGGGGTGCCCGCGCAGACCAGGAAGGCGACCGAGCGCTCACCGAGGTCCGGGTCGGGGGCGGCCACCAGGGCGACCGCCGTCACCCCGGGGTGCGCGAGCAGTTGGCTCTCGACCTCGGTGGCGTCGATCTTCTCTCCGCCGCGGTTGATCTGGTCCTTCACCCGGCCGACGACGTCGATGTGGCCACTCGGACGAAGTCGGACGAGATCGCCGGTCCGGTAGAACCCCTCGGGCGTGAAGTGCGTCGTGGCGAGTTCGGGGGCGCGGTAGTAGCCGCGCAGTGTGTAGGGGCCCCGGGTCAGCAGCTCACCCGTGGAACCGGCGGGCACCGGCTCATCCGACCCGTCGACCACCCGCACCTCGTCACCGGCCGAGATGGGCCGCCCCTGCGTGGTGCACACCAGCTCCTCGGGATCGTCGAGACCGGTGACGTTGATCAGGCCCTCGGCCATGCCGAACACCTGCTGCAGGCGGCACCCCAGTGTCGGGCGGACGCGGCGCGCGAGGTCGTCGGCCAACCGTGCTCCCCCCACCTGGAGGACCGAGAGGCTGTCGAGTTCCGCAGAACCCGGAGCCCGGTCGGCGTAGGCCTCCAGCCACACGGGCACCATCGGCGGGCTGAGGGCCGTGACGGTCACGCCCTCGCGGGCGATCAGCGGGAACGCGGTCTCGGGAGCGGGACTGGGTGCCATGACCACCGTCCCGCCCGCGGTCAGCGTGCCCAGGATCCCCGGACAGCACATCGTGAAGTTGAAGGCGGCGGGCAGTGCCGCGAGGTAGACGCTGGCCGGGGTCAGATCGCAGGCGGCCGCGGCGGCGCGGGCGTTGTAGGCGTAGTCCTGGTGGGTGCGCGGGATGAGCTTGGGTGTCCCCGTCGTCCCACCGGAGAGCAGGAGCAGCGCGATGCCGTCGGCGGCGGGCGGTCCGAAGTCAGGAGCGCGGTCCGCGGAGGCGTCGGCGCGCAGTTCCTCGAAGCCGACGGCTCCGTCGAGACCGCCGGTGTCGCCGACGACGATCACATGGCGCAGCCCCTCGTGCTTCTCACGCATCGACGCGGCCAGTGTCCGGAAGTCGAACCGCGCGTGGCGGTCGGCCACGGCGTAGCCGACCGCCCCGGTGGCCCGCAGAAGGTGGGAGATCTCGTGCGCGCGGTGTCCGGGCATGGCATGGATGGGAACCGCGCCCAGGTACTGCAGACCGAACCAGAGCAGCAGGAACTCCGCACGGTTGGGCAGCTGCACCACCACCCGGTCGCCCCGGCGCAGTCCCCGGTGGTGCAGCGCCGCCGCGAGCGCTCGCGCCTGCGAGGACAGCTCGGCGTAGGACCACCGGCGCGCGCCGTCGACGAGCGCGACGGCGTGGGGACGCTGCTCGGCGTGGCGCGTCAGCAGGTCGGCCAGGACCTCCTCCCGCCAGTACCCGGCCGCGCGGTAGCGCCGCCGCGCCTCCTCCGGCCACCCCGGCCAGTCCTGCGCCGCGGCCGCCTCGGGTCGGTTCGCACTTTCGGTCATCTCTGCTCCTTTTGCGTTCTATGCCACACATGGGGGGGATCGCACCCGCGGGTCCGCTTAGGATAAAAAGATAACGGTTTTCGTTTTCATCCGAACCGCCGCCCCCCGATCCCCCTCGGGCCGGGCCGCCCCCCGCAGGCCCGCCGCAAGCCAAGGAGACGATCACGAGTGTCGCTGCCAGCCGATCCGCCAACGGTGCCCACGACGGAGGGGGAGCTGCGAGCCGCGATTGCCGCGCTTGTGGACGTCCCCCAGGAGGAGATCGACCCCGATGAAGACCTGTTCGAGCTCGGTCTGGACTCCATCACCCTCATGCGCCTGGCCACGCGGTGGCGCCGCGCCGGGCTTCGGGTGGGCTTCGACGAACTCGCGGAAGCAGCGACCCTGCGCGGTTGGCAGCAGCTCCTGACACCGGCCGCTTCGCCCCGGGGGCCCCGCTCCGCCGCGGAGGGCTCCGGCGAGCCCTTCCCGCTCGCGGCGATGCAGCACGCCTACTGGATCGGACGCCAGGCGGGACAGCCCCTCGGCGGGGTCGGCGCGCACTTCTACGCCGAGCTCGACGGCTCGGGAGTCGACCCGGCGCGCCTGGAGGCCGCCGTGACGGCACTGCGCCGCCGCCACAGCATGCTCCGCGTCACGGTGCTCGACGACGGCCGCCAGCGCGTCCTCGACCACCCGCCCGGGCCCGCGCTGACCGTGCGCGACCTGGGCGGCGAGGCCGCCGAGCAGGCCGAGCGGGCACTGGCCGAGCTGCGCGAGCACTACACCCACCGCAGGATGGACGTCGAGCGGGGCGAGGTGTTCGATCTCGCGCTGACCCTCCTCCCCGGCGGGGCCACCCGGTTGCACATCGACCTCGACATGCTGGCGGCCGATGCCGCGAGCATGCGGGTCCTCCTGCACGACCTCCAGCGCCTCTACGCCGACCCCGCCGCGGACCTTTCGGAGATCCCCCTGGACTACCGCGCCTACCTGGGCGCCGCGGAGACGACCCGGGCGCGGGAGCGCCGGGAGGACCGCGCCTGGTGGGGTGAGCGCCTGGAATCGCTGAGCCCCCCGCCGGCCCTGCCCACCGTCGTGGACCCGCTCGACCCGGACTCGGCCGCACCGCGCTTCCACCCGACCACCCGGCTGCACCACTGGCTCGACCCCGAGCGCAAGCAGCGGCTGCTGGCCGCCGCGCGCAGCCACGGGCTCACCCCTGCCGCCGCGTTGGCCGCCGCCTTCGCTGAGACCCTCGGCGCCTGGAGCGACTCGCCGAAATTCCTGCTCAACCTCCCGCTGTTCCACCGCGATCTGGACCTGGAGGGGGCCGAAGCACTGGTCGGTGACTTCAGCAGTTCGATCCTGCTCGATGTCGACCTCACCGAGGAGCGGAGCTTCACCGAGTCCGCGCGCCACGTGCAGACCCGCATGCGCGCGGCGGCCGCCCATGGCTCC
The DNA here is from genome assembly GCF_042716955.1 of Nocardiopsis sp. NPDC058631. Lineage (NCBI taxonomy): Bacteria > Bacillati > Actinomycetota > Actinomycetes > Streptosporangiales > Nocardiopsidaceae > Nocardiopsis > Nocardiopsis sp. NPDC058631. The sequence continues at coordinate 29,855 of NZ_JBHXQY010000020.1, forward strand.
TACTCCGGTGTCGAGGTGCTTCGCGACCTCTCCCGCGCCTCCGACGGCGTGCCGGCCCTGGCCCCCGTCGTCTACACCAGCGCCCTGGGCCTGGGCGAGATCTACGACTCCGAGGTCAGGGCGGCCTTCGGAGATCCCGTGTGGATCATCTCCCAGGGCCCCCAGGTCTGGCTGGACGCCCAGGTGACCGAACTCGACGGCGGACTCCTGCTGAACTGGGACGTGCGGCACCGCGCGTTCGCACCCGGCGTCCCCGAAGCGGCGTTCGCGGCCTACCGCGACCTCGTCGGGGCCCTCACCGATGACGCCTCGGCCTGGACCAGGCCGGCGGATCTGCCGCTGCCGGCCTCCCAGGCACGCGTGCGCGAAGCGGTCAACGCCACCGACGCGCCAACCGTGACCGACCGGCTGCACGAGGGCTTCTTCCGCGCTGCCCGTGAACGGCCCGACGCCCCCGCCCTGGTCCCCGACACCGGCGAGCCGGTGACCTACGCCGCGCTCGCCGACCGCGCGGGCCGTGTCGGCGCGCTGCTGGCCGAGGCGGGCGTGGCACCGGGCGACGCGGTGGTGGTCAGCCTGCCCCGCGGTGTGGAACAGGTCGCCGCGGTGCTCGGAGTCCTCGCGGCAGGCGCGGCCTACATCCCCATCGGGGTGGACCAGCCCGCGGAGCGCACGGGGCGCGTCCTCGCTGCGGCCGACGCCGCGGCTGTGCTCACCGACGCCGCGAACACCGACCGGTTCACCGCTCCACCGCACGGTCGACCGGGGCCGCCGGTCGTGCGGATCGAGGGTGCCGACCGGCTCGCCCCCGCGCCACCGGACCTCGGACAGCCCCTCGACGCGACCGCCTACGTCATCTTCACCTCCGGATCCACCGGGGTCCCCAAGGGAGTGGAGGTCTCGCACGGGGCGGCCGTGAACACCATCGCCGCCCTGAACGACCGCTTCGCCGTCGGGCCGCAGGACCGAGGCCTGGCACTGGCGGACCTGGACTTCGACATGTCCGTCTACGACCTCTTCGCCCCCCTGTCGGCAGGCGGGTCGGTGGTCCTCATCGGTGACGAGGCCCGCCGCGACGCCCACCACTGGGTCGCGATGATCCGCGAGCACGGCGTCACACTCCTGAACTGCGTGCCCGCTCTGCTCGACATGGTGCTGACCGCCGCCGAGTCGCGTCCCGAAGGTCTCGGTGACCGCTTGCGGTTCGTGCTGCTCGGCGGTGACTGGGTCGGTCTCGACCAGCCCGGGCGCCTGCGCGCTCTGGTCCCGGACGCCCGGTTCACCGCCCTGGGCGGGATGACCGAGGCCGCTGTGCACTCCACGGTGTTCGAGGTCGACCAGGTCGACCCCTCGTGGGCCTCGATCCCGTGGGGCCTCCCGCTGCCCAACATGCGTGCCCGGGTCGTGGACCAGCACGGTCGCGACCGCCCCGACTGGGTACCGGGCGAGCTGTGGGTCAGCGGCGCGGGGCTGGCGACCGCCTACCGCGGCGACCCCGAGCGCACCGCCGAGAAGTTCGTCACCCACCAGGGCCTCCGGTGGTACCGCACCGGTGACCGGGCGCGCTACCGCTCCGACGGGGTGTTGGAATTCCTCGGCCGCGCCGACCACCAGGTGAAACTGCGCGGACACCGCATCGAGCTGGGCGAGGTCGAAGCGGCCGCCGCCTCGTGCCCGGGGGTCTCGGCCGCGGTGGCGCTCATCACGGGTACACCGCGCAGGCTCGCCCTGGTGGCGGCCGGAGCGGCGGGGCCAACCGCCGAGGCAGCGCTCCGCGCCACCCTGGAGCGCAACCTTCCCTCCTACATGGTCCCCTCCCAGCTCGTGCTCGTGGACGCCCTCCCCCTGACGGCCAACGGCAAGCCCGACCGGCGGCGCGCCGAGGCACTCGCGGCGAACGCGGTCGGACGCGCCCCCGAGGGCGACCGCGCCCAGGACCACTCACCGCGGGGGTGGGCCGAGACCGTGGTGGCCGAGGTCTGGGGCGAGCTCCTCGACGTCAAGGGCATCCGGCGCGACGACGGCTTCTTCGCCCTGGGCGGTGACTCGCTGCTGGCGACCCGGATGATCGGCGCCCTGCGGGAACGGGGCGCCGGCGGCGCGCGGGTCGCACGCCTGTTCTCCTCCCCGGCGCTGGCCGATTTCGCCGCCACGCTCACCAGGCAGGCGCCGCCGACCGGCACCGCCCTGGGAGAGGGCGACCCTGCCAACCGCCACCAGCCCTTCCCCATGACCGACGTCCAGCGGGCGTTCTGGATCGGGCGGGACAGCAGGCTCTCCCTCGGAGGGGTGGGCACCTACCACTACAGCGAGTTCGACGGCGCCGACATCGACCTCGACCGGTTCGAACGCGCCTGGACGGCCCTGGTGGCCCGGCACGAGATGCTGCGCGCCGTCTTCGACGAGGACGGGCGACAGCGCATCCTGACCGAGACGCCCCCGGTCGAGGTGGCCCTGACGGAGGTCCCCACCGCCGAGGAGGCGCCGGCGGTCCTGGACGGACTGCGTGAAGAGGCCTCCCACCTGAGCATCGACCTGACCCGGTGGCCCCTGTTCGAGCTGCGGGCCGTGCGCTACCCCAGCGGCGGAGTGACGCGCACGCGCCTGGCGATCGGACTGGACTACATCGTCCTCGACGCCGCCTCGATCATCGCCCTGTACGGAGAGCTCGACCGGCTCTACAGCGACCCCGAGGCGGAACTGGAGCCGATCGACGTCTCGTTCCGCGACTACGTCCTGCAGTCCGAACCGGACCCCGACCTGGTCGAGCGCGCGCGCCGGCACTGGCTGGGCCGGCTCGAGACGCTGCCGCCGGCTCCAGCGCTGCCGCTGGTCGCCGATCCCTCCACCGTGGAGCACCCGCGCTTCACCCGGCGCCGGCGCCCCCTCCGCGCCGAACCGTGGAAGGCGATCACCGACAAGGCGCGTGCCCACGGCCTGACACCGTCGGTCGTCCTTCTCACCTGCTACGCCGAAGTCCTGTCGGCCTGGAGCGACCAACCGGAGGTGGCGGTCAACCTCACCCTGTTCAACCGGCAGCCGGTCCACCCCCACATCGACCTGATCATGGGCGACTTCACCTCGGTCTCCCTGCTCGGATTCGAGCCGCGCGCCGGGGAGCCGTGGACGGCCGCCGCCCACCGCCTGCAGCGCGTCATGAGCGAGGACCTCGACAACCGCGAGGCCTCCGTGACCTGGTTGCTGCAGGAGCTCGCCAAACGCACCGGGGCGGTCGACGCGGCAATGCCCGTGGTCTTCAGCAGCTCGGTCGGGGTGGGCGACCGCACCGTCAAGGACCTCTCCGACGGCTTCCCCGAAAAGGTCTGGGGCATCTCCCAGACCCCGCAGGTGCTCCTGGACAACCAGGTCACCGAGTCCCACGGCGGCATCATGGTCACCTGGGACGCCATCGAAAACCTGTTCCGCCCCGGCGTACTCGATTCCATGTTCGAGGCCTACTACTCGATGCTGACCTGGCTGGCCGAACACGACTGGGCCGCGGTCGCCCCACCGGTACTGCCGGGCAGCCAGGCGAACACGCGGCGCCCCGCCGCGCACGCCGTCCGTGCGGCTCCCGCGGGCACACTCCACGGCGAGGTCCTGCGCCGGGCCCAGGACCGGCCGGACCGCCCCGCGGTCCTCGGCGAGCTGGGGAAGGAGCCCCTCACCTACGGCGGACTCGCCACGCGCGCGGCCCGTGTCGCGGGCGGCCTGGCCGAGCGGGGCGTGGGCCCCGGAGACGTCGTCGCGATCGCGCTGCCCTCCGGAGCCGACCAGGTCACCGCGATCCTGGGGGTGCTCTCCGCCGGCGCGGCCTACCTGCTGAGCGACCCCGGGGCGCCGCGCTCGCGACGCGAGCACGACCAGCAGACGGCCGGGGCCCGCACCGTGATCGTCGGCCCCGGGCGCGCGCAGGGTCCGGACCAGGCCGACCTCGCGGATCTGGCCGCGGCCGAACCCCTGCGGCGCGCGGTCGCCGCCGACCCCGGGGCGCCGGCCTACGTCACCGTCGAACCCGGCCAGGACGGGGGAGACGCCACTGTCGAGTCCATCGAACACCGATCGGCGGTGGCGACGATCGCGGCGGTGCGCGAGAGGTTCGGTATCGACCCGCGGGACCGGGTGCTCGCGGTCGACCCCCCGGCCGCGGGAGTGAGCGCGTTCACCGTGTTCGGCCCGCTCGGCGTCGGCGGCGCACTGGTCTCTCCCGGCGCCGATCGCACGGGTGACCCGCACACCGCGGCCGCGCTGGCCGCCGAGCACGGCGCGACGGTGTGGAACGGTCCGCCGATGCTGCTCGACGAGGTGATCGCAGCGGCCTCGGCGCACGAGGGGACGCCGCTGCGCAGTCTTCGCCTGGCGCTCGTCTCGGGCGATCGCGTGAGCACCGGCCTGCCCGGGCGCCTGCGGACGGCTACCGGCGGCGGGGGCCGACTCGCGGCGCTGTACGGAGGCCGGGGGAGCGCCGGATGGGCGAGCGCCGTCGAGCTCGACGGCGCCGGGGAGTGCGCCGCACCGTCCGGGAGGCCTCTGGCAGGCCACCGGTTGCACGTGGTGGACTCCGTGGGCCGCGAACGCCCAGACCAGGTCATCGGCGACTTGTGGATCGGCGGTCCCGGCGCCCCGCCGGAGCCGGCCCCACCCGAGGCGTTCGGCCCGGTCGGGCAGCTCCGCCCGACCGGTACCCGCGCCCGGTACCTGCCCGACGGCGCCGTCGAGTTCCTCGGTCCCGACCCGCAGGCCGTGCTCAGCGGTCGCCGCGTCGATCTCGGCGCCGTCGAAACCGCGGTCGAGTCGCACCCGCGCGTCGTCCACGCGGCCGTGGTCACCGTGGGCGGGGGTCGCGAACGGCGGCTCCACGCCTTCCTGGTGACCGCTGACGGCGCAGAGGCGGACGGCCTGTCCCGGCACCTCGCCGACCGGCTGCCGCCCTTCGCCGTACCCGCCCGACTCACCCGGCTCCCACGCCTGCCCCTGACCGCTGCGGGCGCCGTCGACCGCGGCGCGCTGACCGAAGCGGCCGTAGCCGAGGAGCAGGCCGCCTCGGGGCCGCCCACCGGTGAGACCGAGATCCGGATCGCCGCCCTGTGGACCGAGCTCCTCGGCACCGGGGCCGACCACCGCCACGCCGACTTCTTCGCCGCCGGCGGCGACAGCCTGAGCGCGCTGCGCCTGGTCACAGCCACGGGCGAGGCGTTCGGCGTCGAGATCTCGGTCCGCTCCTTCCTCACCGCATCCACCCTCGCCGACCTGGCACGCCAGGTCGACCACGCACTCGCCTCCCGCGACGACGAAGAAAGCGGAGTCCTATGAACGCCCATGAACTCGTTTCCGACATGGAGAAGGACGGCATCCGGCTCTGGGAGGACGACGGAGCCCTGCGGTTCCGAGCCCCCAAGGGCGTGCTGACCGACGAGCGCAAGGCCCTGCTGCGCGAGAACCGCGCCGACGTTCTCTCCCACCTGACCGAACGCCGCCGCGCCACCCGGATCACCCCCGATCCCCAGGAGGCAGGCACCCCCTTCCCGCTGACCGACATCCAGGCGGCCTACCTGGTCGGCCGGGGCAGCGCCTACGGGTACGGCGGAGTGGCCTGCCACGTCTACGTCGAGCTCTCCTTCCCGGCCGACACCGACCCGGAGCGGCTCCAGGACTGCTGGTGGGGTGTCGTCCGCCGACACGGCATGCTGCGTGCCGTGGTCCACCCCGACGGCTTCCAGGAGGTACTGCCCGAGATCCCGGAGAAGCCGGTGCCGACCGCCGATCTGCGCGGGGCCACCACCGCCGAGGTCGAAGAGCGCGTCGACCTGGTGCGCCGGGAACTCGCCTCCAGGGTTCCGCCCACCGACGTGCCCCCGCTGTTCGAGCTGCGCATGACGCGCTGCGCCGACGAACTCATCCTGCACCTGTCGATCGACCAGCTCATCGTCGACTACGCCAGCCTGCTGCTGGTCCTGTCCGAGCTGGAGGACACGTACCACGGCCGGGAGACCGAGACCCTGGAGATCGGGTTCCGCGACTACGTTCTCGCGCGCCGCAACCAGACTCTGACCGGCGAGTACGACCGGGCCCGCGACTACTGGGCCCGGCGGCTGCCCACGCTGCCCCCCGCCCCCGACCTCCCGCTGCCCGCCGACGGCAGCCAGGTCGGCGCCTTCCGGCGCTTCGAGGAGATGCTGAGCGCCGACCAGCGCGCGTCCTTCGAGGCCAACGCCGCCCGCGCGGGTGTCACCGCCTCGGCCGCGGCGATGGCCGCCTACGCCGAGGTGCTGGGCCGCTGGAGCCGCAGCCCGCAGTTCACGCTCAACGTCCCCACCTTCACACGCCTGCCCCTGCACGCCGACGTCGACCGCCTCGTGGGGGACTTCACCGCTGTCGAGCTCCTCGCCGTCGACCTGCGGCCCGCGCAGACGTTCGCCGAACGCGCGGCCACCCTGCGCGACACCCTGCTGGAGGACCTGGCACACTCCCTCTACACCGGGAGCCAGGTCCTGGCCGACCTCACCCGGCGCAGCGAGAGCGACACCGTGCTCATGCCGGTCGTGTTCACCAGCACACTCGGCTCGGCGGCGGCCCGCCGGCCCGCGGCGGCGATCCGCCACGCCCAGACCCAGACCCCGCAGGTCTGGCTGGACTGCCAGGTCATGGAACGCGCCGACGAACTGGCCCTGAGCTGGGACGTGCGCGAGGGGACCCTGGGCGGCGACACCGCCGCCGATCTCTTCGCCGCCTTCACCGCCCTCATGACCCGCCTCGCCGAGGAACCCGGCGCCTGGAACGAGCCGGCCCGCATCGAGCTGCCCGAAGCCACCCGCGCCGTCCGCGAGCGGGTCAACGACACCGCCGCTCCGGTGCCGCGCGCCCTGCTGCACGAGGGGGTGCTCGCGGCCGCCGAGCGCGACCCCGAGCGCGTCGCCGTTCTCGACCGGGACCGCGCGCTGACCTACGGCGAGTTGGTCGCCCACGCGGCGGCGGTCGCGCGTGCGCTGGCCGCCGGCGGGGTCGGGGCGGGCGACCTGGTCGCGATCACGATGGAGAAGGGGTGGGAGCAGATCGCGGGCGTTCTGGGCGCCCTGCTCGCGGGCGCCGCCTACCTCCCCCTGGACACCACGCAGCCGCCGCGGCGCCGCACGGCGATCCTCACCGATGCCGGGGCCTCGGTGGTCCTGACCCAGTCCTGGCTGGTGGAGGAGGGCGAATGGCCCCCGGAGTGCACGACCATCGCCGTCGACAGCCTCCCCGTGACGGCCGCCCCACCGCCGCGGCCCGACACCGGCCCCGACGACCTCGCGTACGTCATCTACACCTCGGGGTCGACCGGCGCGCCCAAGGGCGTCATGACCAGCCACGCCGCAGCGTTGAACACGGTCACCGATGTCAACCGCAGATTCGACGTGACCGCCGACGACCGTGTCCTCGCACTGGCCCAGCTCGGTTTCGACCTGTCCGTCTACGACATCTTCGGCCCGCTGGCGGTCGGGGCGGCCGTGGTGCTGCCCGACCCCGCGCGCCGAGGTGACCCCTCCGAGTGGATCGAGACCGTCCGGACCAGGCAGGTCACGTTCTGGAACTCGGTACCGGGGCAGCTGCAGATGGTGCACGACTACCTGCGCGCCGACGACCCGCCCCTGCCGTCCCTGCGCGTCGCGCTGCTGTCGGGCGACTGGATCCCCACCGCGCTGCCCGAGGCCGTGCGGGCCTGGGCCCCGAACATGGCGGTGCACAGTCTCGGCGGCGCCACCGAGGCATCGATCTGGTCCATCCACCACCCGATCGACCGGGTCGACCCCGCCTGGCGCAGCATCCCCTACGGCACGCCGATGGACAACCAGACGTTCCACGTCCTCGACACGGCGATGCGGCCCTGCCCCGACCTGGTCGTGGGCGAGCTGTACATCGGAGGTATCGGGCTGGCCCAGGGCTACTTCGGTGACGAGGAGCGCACGGCGGCCCGGTTCATCCGGCACCCGGAGACCGGTGAGCGCCTCTACCGCACCGGCGACATGGGCCGCTACTGGCCCGACGGGGTGATCGAGTTCCTCGGGCGTGAGGACCAGCAGGTCAAGATCCGCGGATACCGGATCGAGCTCGGCGAGGTCCAGGCCGCGGTGGAGTCGCTTCCCGAGGTGGGCGCGGCGGCGGTCGTGCTCACCGGCGGGCGCGGAGCCGCTCCCTCGGGCGCGGGGCCGGGCCTGACGGCCTTCGTCGAACCCGCCCACCGCGACACCCCCCTCCCGGTCCCGGAGACGCTGCTCCCCGCCGTCCGGGACGCCGCGCGGGAGGTCGGGAAGCGGGTGGACATCGCGGCACTCGCCGCGTTCCGCGCCGCGCTCAGCGAGGCGGCCGCAGCGTCCATCGCCGACACGCTCGCGCAGGTCTTCGCCGACGGCGGCACCCTCTCACCGGAACAGGTGTCCGCCGCGCTGGGAGCGGCCCCCGCCCACCACCGGCTGGTGCGGCGCTGGCTGCACGGGCTCGTCACGGCCGGCCTTGTGGACCGCGACCCCCAGGGGCTGCTGAGCGGTCTGCGCGCCCCCGGCCCGCAGGCCACCGCTCGCGCCTGGGACGAGGCCGCCCGGCTCCAGAACCAGGCACAGTGGAGTCCCGAGCTGTTCGCCACGGTGCGTGCCGGCGCCGAGCACCTGCCCGACCTGATCGCCGGGCGGGAGGAGGCAGCGGCCCGGCCGTTCTCCGGCGCAGACCCGCAGGCGCTGACCGCCGCCTACACCGCGAACGCCGGATCCTCGGCGCTGCGGTCGGTCCTCGCCGCCGCGGCCACCGAGATCGCACGGACCCGTGAGACCTCCGACCCGCTGCGGATCATGGAGGTCGGGCTGCGCGGCGGCGGCGTGGCCACCGACCTGCTGCCCGCCCTCGCCGACCACTCGATCGACTACCTGGCGACCGACGCGTCGGCGCAGAACCGGTCCGCGTTCGAGCAGAACTTCTCCGACGACCCGCGAGTGCGCTGCGCGGCCTTCGACCCCGCGCAGGACCCTGCCGAGCAGGGGCTGGCGCGCAACTCCGTGGACCTGTTGGTCTGCGTCGGCGTCGTGGACAACCTCCCCGACGCGGCAGCGGCCCTGGACCGGCTCACCACCCTGGTGGCCCCGGGGGGATGGATGCTCCTGCTGGCCAACACCGATGACGACGACCATGCGCTGCGGATCTCCGCGGAGTTCATGGCTGAGCACGCGGGGCCGTTCACCGACGTCCGCCAGGCGCAGGAGCAGTCGTTCCTGCGCCACGAACAGTGGCGGGAGCTGCTCGGCGGCCGCGGCCGCCGCATCGCCGCCACGTTCCCCGAGGACACCGAAGCGGCCGGAGCCTTCGGCCAGCACCTGTACCTGGTCCAGGCCAAACCGATGCAGGAGCCGGTCGCGGTGGCGTCCCTGACGCGCCGCAGCACCGAGCTGCTGCCCGAGTACTCGGTGCCCTCGCACTGGGAGGTCGTCGACACCCTGCCGAGGACGGAGAACGGCAAGCTGGACCGCAGCGCGCTGGAGAAGCGGGCGCTGCAGCTGGGAACCGGCCCCGCGGAGGGCGCCGGCGACCAGAGCCCCCGCGACGATCTCGAACGCGCGCTGGCGGACCTGTGGGCCGAGCTGCTCGAAGCAGAGCACATCGGACGCGACGACGACCTGTTCGCGCTGGGCGGCGACTCGCTGCTGGTGGCCCGCATCGTCGGGCGGCTGCGCGACGGGCTGGCCGGGCACGAATGGGACCTCGAATGGGAGGTCGTCCTGCGCCACCTGCTGCGCCGACCGACCATCGCCGGTCTCGCCGCCTACCTGCGCGACCTCTCCGCCCCCGAAGCGGCGGCCAACGCCGAGGGCTCGGCGCTGGTGGAGCTCATCGCCCCGCAACCCGGCGCCGCGGTGACCGTGCTCGTGCACGCCGGAACGGGGACCCTGCTGCCGTACCGGCCTCTGGTCACCCGGCTTCGCGCCCGCTCCGGTGAAGGGAACGGGGTGGTGGGCCTGGAGCTCCCGGTGCCCGAGAACTTCCGCAACGCCGACCCGAACGGACTCATCGACCGCACGGCCGCCGAATACGTGCGCGCCCTGCTCGACGCCGGCCACACGCGGGTCGACGTCGTCGGTTACTGCGTGGGCGGCGTCATCGCCACCGAGGTGGCCCGGGGGCTCGCCGAAGCCGGCGCCACCGTTCGAAGCCTCACGGTCATCAGCAGCCACAGCCCGACCTTCCGTATCGACGACGAGCTGCTCTCCGAGTACTCCTTCGCGCTCATGATGGGCATGGACCCGGCCCACATCGGGTTCCCCGCCGACTCCGAGCGCGTCGGCGCGGCGGTGTCCGCCGCACTCGACCGCTCTCCCGAGGCCGTCCTGGACGGTGCGATCGCCGACCTGGACGGAGAGTTCGCCGACGTCGCGGCCTCCTTCGCGGCACTGGAGGCGGTACCGCGCATGGCCCGGGTGAGCCGCATGTGCGAGGCTCTGCCGCCCGAGCTCGCCGACACCTACCAGCCCGAGGGCCTGCTGAGGGCGCTGCGCACCTACCAGCAGAGCACCTTCGCGCTGAGCCGGCACCGGGCCGAGCCCTACGCGGGTGACATCACCTTCCTACGGCACAACGGCGCCTACCCCTTCCCCGGCAGCGCCGACACCATCGCCGACCACTGGGCGCGGATCTGCCTCGGCGAACTGCGCACCCGCGACATCCCCGGCGAGCACTTCACCTGCATGACGGGTGACAACGTCCCCACGGTGGACGACCACCTGCGCGAGATCATCGAAGGGAAGACGTCATGATCGGCCTCATCGGAGCCTCGGGCGCGGTCGGGCGCCACACCGCCGCCGCCCTGGCCAAAGCCGGAGTCGGCCCGTTGCGCCTGGGCGCCCGACGACCCTCCGCGATCCCCGCCGGGCCGTGGCCCGCAGGCAGCGAGACCGTCGCGGTCGACGCGCTGGATCCGGACTCACTCGCCCGGTTCAGCGCGGGCTGCACCCTGGTGGTCAACTGCGCCGGGCCGAGCTACCTCCTCAAGGACACCGTCGTGCGGGCCGGACTGGCCGCGGGCGCCGACGTCGTCGACGTCCTCGGCGACGACCCCGTCCACGAGTCCCTGACGGAGTCGGGCTCGGTGGGGCCGGACCGCTGCGTCGTCCTGTCGGCCGGGACCGTGCCCGGCCTGGCGGGCCTCATCCCCCTCTGGCTCGCCGGGGCCGACCCCGCGGGCGGTCCGGCGCGGAGGATGACCGGCTACGCCGGCGGGCTCGAACACGCGACCGCGAGTGTGGCGGCCGACATCGTGCTCTCCCTGGACACCGGAGGGGCCGGCGGCGAGCGCTTCGGCCACCCCCTGGCGGCCTGGCGGCACGGCCGCCGCGCCGACAGGGTACTGCGGGTGGCCGACGGCGCCGAAGTCCCCTACTTCCCCCAGCAGGTCGCACTGCACCCGCTCCTGACCGCCGAGGTGGAGCGCCTGGCCGCGCGCATGGGCCTGGCGGAGGCCGACTGGTACAACGTCTTCCCCGGGACGCAGGTGCGCGAGCTGTTCACCTCGCTGCCGACGCTGCCGCTGGACACCGACGAGCAGCGCGACGCGGCGACCGAGCGCATCCGCCGCGCCGCCGAGGTCGACGCCGCGGGCAGCGTGCCCTACTACCGGCTGGTGTTCAGCCTCTCGGGCCAGGACTGGGCACGTACCTGCGTCGTGTACAGCGACAACAGCTACCGGCTCACCGGCGCCGTCGCGGCACTCGCGGTCGAGGACGTCCTGGCCGGCCGCATCGGCAGGGGACTGCACTTCGCCGCCGAGGCGATGGACCCGGAAGCCACGGTCGCGGCACTGCGCGCCAACGGGGACGCGGAGTTCGCGGTCCACTCGCACGCCGCCGCGCCACCCGCCCCGGGTGAGGCGGACGCGGCCGTCGAGGACGGTGAGCTGTGAGCGCGTCGGCGCCGCTGCGCGCCGTCGTCTGCGGCACGAATTTCGGCCGCCTCTACATCGACGCCGTCCAGTGCCATCCCGGGTTCACCCTCGCGGGAATCCTCTCCACCGGCAGCCGTTACTCCCGGGAACTGGCCGAACGGTACGGTGTGCCCTGCCACACCTCCCCGGAGGACCTCCCCGGCGACACCGACGCCGCCTTCGTGGCGGTTCCCGCGGCGGTGATGGGCGGCCAGGGGTCGGAGCTCGCGCGCGCCCTGCTCAACAGGGGCGTGCACGTGCTCCAGGAGCACCCGTTGCACCCCGACGAGCTGGCGGAGTCCCTCCGTACGGCGCGGCGGGCCAACCGGCAGTTCCAGGTCAACACCCACTACCCCCACGTGGCCCCGGTGCGCGAGTTCATCGAGGCGGCGCGCAGGCTGCGGCAGCGGCAGCGCGTCCTGTTCGTCGACGCGGCGGCCCCGGTCCACGTCCTGGCCCCCCTGATCGACATCCTGGCGCGCGCCCTGGGCGGCACCCGTCCCTGGCGGCTGGGCGATCCCGCTCCACTGCCGGAGGACGTCGTCGCGGCCGCGAACGGTGAGGCGCCGTTGCGTCTGCTGCACGGGGCCATCGCCGGTGCCCCGCTGACACTGCGGGTGCACAACCAGATCCACCCCGGCGACCGCGACAACCACTCCCTCTTCTGGCACCGGGTGGCCGTGGGGACCGAAGGGGGGGTCCTGACCCTGGCCGACACCCACGGGCCCGTGCTGTGGCACCCGCGGATGCACTCCCCCCGCGACTCCGGGCACCGGTTGGTGTTCACGCCCGAACCCGGAGCCGAGGCACTGCGGCTGCCCGCGTCGGCGACCCTGGGCCAGGTGGACCCGCCTCCCCGCATCGCCGACATCTTCTCGCAGCTGTGGCCTGCGGCGATCGGGGAAGCCCTCGACGGGTTCGCCGCGGCGATCGCCGCGGGCGGGGACCCGCTCCGGTCGGCCCAGCACGACCTCGCGGTCTTCGCGGTCTGGCGGGACCTGATGGCACGTCTGGGACCGCCGGAGCTGATCCGTCCCCCCGACCCCGAGCCCCTGGCGCCCGCCGCGCTCGCGGCACCGGGCACCGACGCCCCGGCGGGGCCCGCCGGCCCCGCGGCCCCGGCCCCGCCGACCGCGCAGTCGGACACGGCCCTTCCCGGCGAGCCGAACCGCCCGCACGCGGCGGACCTGTCGGACTACAACGAGGCGGCGGAGTTCTTCGACCTCGGTGCGCGCGAGCACACCGCGCGCACCGGCCCCGCGGTCGTCGCGTGCCTGACCGGGATCGACCCGCGGACCGGACCCCTGGTGGACATCGGCGCGGGCAGCGGGCTGGTCACCCGGCAGGTCGCAGCGGCCTACCCCGACTGCCGGCTGATCGCCACCGAACCCGCTGCGGGAATGCGTGCCCTGCTCACCGCGCGGGTCGGCGACGACCCCGGGCTCGCACAACGGGTGACCGTCCTTCCCCACGCCGCGGAGAGACTGCTGGAGCCGGGGGTGCTGCCCGACCGGTTGTGCGGGGTCGTGGTCTGCGGGGTGTTGGGCCACCTCGAACCCGACCTGCGGCGGGAGCTTCTACGGGGGCTGGCACGGCGCCTGGCCCCCGGCGCCCCGATCGTGGTCGAACTGACGGGAATGCGCGAACCCACGAGGATCCGCCCCACCCTGCTGCGCCACGCCGAACTCGGCGAACAGCGGTACGAGTGGTGGATGTCCGGAGAACCCGACGGTCCCGACCGGATGCGGCTCGACACCGCGTGGCGCGTCTTCCGGGCAGGCGAGCCCGTCCGCGAGGTCCGCGAGCAGTACCGCTGGTACACGCTGGAGCTCGACCAGCTCGCCCGGGAGAGCGGCCTGCACGTCGCGCCGCCGCCCGCGCCCCACGCCGTGAGCGTGCCCTACCTGGGCACGCTCACGGTGCCGGGGGACGGGGAGGTCACCACGTGACGAGTACCCGTTCGGGCCCGAAGGCGATGCCGTCGTGACGGAACCGGACCGACTCGAACGGCTCCGCCGCCCGGAGCCCGGGCATGCGGTCGACCAGGGTGCCGATGGCGACGCCGAGTTCGAGGCGGGCCACGTTCTGGCCGACGCACTGGTGGATCCCGTAGCTGAACGCCACGTGGGTCCTGCCGGTGCGGTCGAAGTCGATCCGCTCGGGGTCGGGGAACACCGCGGGGTCGTGGTCGGCCGCCGCCAGCAGGGGGATGATCCCGTCCCCGGCGGGGATCACGGTCCCGCCGACCTCGATGTCCTCCGCGGCCGTGCGCAGCGCGATGGAGTCGCCCACGGACAGGGACCGCAGGAGCTCCTCGACGGCCTGCGGGAGCACCGCGGGGTCGCGCCGCAGCCGTTCGAGCAGGTCGGGCCGCTGCAGCAGCGCGAGCACGCTCAGCGCGATCTGGTTGGTGGTGGTCTCCCACCCCGCGACGATCAAAATGCTGATCGTGGTCACCAGTTCCTGCCGGGTCAGCTCGCCCGAGGGCAACCGCTCGTGGACCAGCCGGCTCAGCAGGTCCTCACCGGGGTCGCTCTCCCGGGCGCGCACGGCCTCCTCCACCACGGCTCCCAGGGCGCCGATCCCCTCGCTGGCCCCCTCGGCGGTACTGGAGCCCCCGCCGAAGACCTGGGAGCCAAGGGTCTCGGTGACGCGCCGGAACAGCTGATCGCCGCGACGCAGTCCGATCAGCTCGCACATGACGGTACTGGAGACCACGTGGGCGAAATGGGTCACCAGGTCGGCCGGCGGACCGTAGGCCAGCAATTCGTCGATGCGGTCGTCGACGATCCGCTGGATGTCGCGACGCATCCGGCGGGCCTTGCGCACCGTCATCTCGGCCAGCAGCATCCGGCGGAACCGGGAGTGCTCGGGCGGATCCATTCGGATGAACGGCGTCGTCTTCGTGCCGGCCTCCTGCTCACCCTCCACCAGTGCCGGAAAACCGGGCCGGCGGATGTCCGCGCTGACGCGGGGATCGGCGAGCACCGCGCGCACCTCCTGGTAGCCGGTGACCACCCAGGCCGTACGGCCGGTGGGCAGGCGCACCCGGGCCACGGGCCCCCGCCGGCGCAGGTCGGCATAGGCGCTCGGTGCCGAGAACGGGCACTCGCGCGGCATGGGAAAAGCCGGGAGCTTCACGCGGTCGGCGTCGGACATAGGAACACCAGCCCTTCTGAGCAGTTAATAAATACCACGAGAAAACTCGGGAAAACGGAGGGATCAGCTGATCTTCAGCGATAACTTTACAGCGCCCGGATTCGATTTCCAACACTATCGCTAATCCGCGAACCGAGACCAATGTCACCGGCGCCGCCAATGGCGACGCCATTTAAAGCCATTCTCTTTTCATTGAAAAGATCGCGAGGAGCAGCATTTCCATGGATTCGCGGTATTCGCCACTCAGCCCGTGGCTGCGTCGGCCCCAGCACCGCCCCCGGGCGGACGTGCGACTCATCTGCCTGCCCCACGCCGGCGGATCGGCGTCCTCGCTGCGACCGTGGCAGTACCTGCTGCCGCCCGGCATCGAAGCGCTGACCGTGCAGTATCCCGGGCGCGAGGACCGCTTCGGCGACCGCATGGTCGACACGATGCCCGAGGTCGTCGATGCCGTCGTCGACGCGCTGGACCCTCTCCTGGACCGGCCCTATGCGCTCCTGGGCCACAGCATGGGAAGCGCCGTGGCCTACGAGGTGGCCGTGGAAGTACGTCGCAGGTCGATCCCGCCGCCGGTCCGACTGTTCGCGTCGGGGCGGCCCGCCCCCCACCACGCCAAGCGCGGCGACGTCCACCTGCGCGACGACGTCCACCTGGCGTCCGACCTCACCCGACTGGGCGGCACCCCGCCAGAGGTCCTGGCCGACGAGGAGTTGCGGACCGCGGTGCTGCGCTATGTGCGCAACGACTACCGGCTGATCGAGACCTATCACCCGACCCGGGCGGAACGGCTCGACGTCCCCGTGCACGTCTTCGTCGGCGCCCAGGACCCGGAGTGCTCCGAGGAGGCGGCGGCGACCTGGAGGACCACGACGACCCGTGAGGTCACGACCGCGGTGTTCCCGGGTGGGCACTTCTTCCTCGTGCAGCAGCGCCGCCTGGTCGCAGCGGCCATCGCCCAGGCCCTGGGCCACGAGCCGACCGAGACAGCACCCACCTGGCCCAGCACACCCTGACGCCGTCACGACAAGGGAGATCACCATGGTTGCGGACTACTACACGGCCTCGGCCGAGTTCTACGAAATGGTCGCCGCCCGCCATGTGCGCACCAGCGCCGGACCACTGCGCGCCGCGCTGGCCGGTGTCGACCCCGGTACCGGCCCCGTCGTCGAGATCGGAGCGGGCACGGGCCGCATCACCGAAGTGATCGCATCGGCTCTGCCGAGCGCCTCGATCATCGCCGCGGAGCCGTCCACGCCCATGCGGGCGATGCTCACCAGCCGCGTCGTCGGCAAGGACGACCTGCGCCACCGCGTGACCATCAGCGCCGAACCCGCCCAGCGCCTGCGGCTACCCGACCGCGTCAGCGCGGTGGTCGTCTTCGGTGTGCTCGGGCACCTCACCAAGGACGAGCGGATCGCACTCTGGCACAAGCTGCGCGACCACGTCCCACCCGGCGCCCCGATCGTCGTGGAACTCATGGGCACCGGCTCCACCAGAGCCATCCCCCCCTTCCGCATGCTCAGCGAACGCATCGGCGAGCAGACCTACGAATGGTGGACGCAGGCCGAACCCGTCGAGGGCGACGTCCTTCGCTGGGAGACGACCTGGAAGGTCCTCCACGACGGCGCGGTGGTGCGCAGCACCCGCGACACCTACCTGTGGGAGAACCTCAGCATCGCCCGCCTGGCCGAGGAGGCCGGTATGACCGGGCGTCTGTTCAGCGAGCCCGATCTGCCCGGGGCACCGGAGATCGGTGTTCTCACCCCTTCGGCGTCCGGTCGGGGGCGCTGAGCCCCATCCCCTGCCGCCGCGATCGGCGGAGGCGTCCGCACCGCGGAGCCACGTGGTGCCAGGCGGTCCCGTGCGGTAGGGGGTGGCGCACGGGACCCCTCACGTATGGCCGGGAAGACCTGCGCCGTCGGCGTTCCGGGCGCTCGGGGTCGTGTGCGGGGCGCAGGGGGCCGTGCCCGGGCTCAGGGCTTGCGGGCGACGCCGCCGTACTGGGCGACCTCCTTGGCAGTGCCCACCTGGGTCTTCTCGGGCCGCCAGAACGGGACGGAGACCACGCCGGGCTCCAACAGCTCCATACCGTCGAAGAAGGCGCTGACCTGTTCCGGGGTACGCAGGTGGATGGGCTGGGCCGCGTTCTCGTTCCAGGCCTTGGCCGCCTCCACGATCTGCTGACTGGTGTCGGTGCTGTCGCACAGGGCGAGGAAGCTGCCAGGGGGCAGGGCGTCCACGTAGGCGCGTGCCACGGCGTAGGTCCGCTCGTCGGCCGGGAAGTGGCCGAACGTGCCCATGATGACCAGACCGATCGGCTGTGTGAAGTCCAGGTACTCGCGGGCCTGGGCCAGCAGCGTCTCCGGGTCGAGTATGTCGGCGTCGATGTACTGGGTGTCGCCCTCCGGAGCGCTGGTCAGCAGCGCCCGGGCGTGCGTGAGCACCAGGGGGTCGTTGTCGACGTAGACGATCCTGGAATCGGGGGCGACCGCCTGGGCGACCTCGTGGGTGTTGTTCGCGGTGGGCAGGCCGGTGCCGATGTCCAGGAACTGCCGGACGCCCTCTTCCCTGGCCAGGTGGGTGACCGAGCGGACGATGAACTGGCGGTCGGCGCGCATGAGCTCGACGATCTCGGGGAAGGCCTGTTCGACCTGCTCCCCCAGGGCGCGGTCGACCGGGTAGTGGTCCTTGCCGCCCAGCCAGTAGTTCATCACCCGTGCGGAGTGGGGGACGGTCGTGTCCAGGGGGACACGCGGGGTGTTCGTCATGAGCGCCTTCCGGATGGGCGGATGATCGGTCATTCTCCTCGTTCCCGAACCTTCTTCGCAAACGGGAAACCCCTGTGCGCAAGGGTTTTCGCGGGCATCGGCACCGCTGCCTGTCCGTGCGCGCTGCTAGACATGTCGCACACCCCCGGGCCAGCACGGAAGAGACATCATGATCCGAGAACACCTCACCGAGTACGCCGGGCTCCCCGTGGTCGAGTTCCTCGACCGGGACGCGGAGGCGCACGACCTCCAGAGGGCCGCCTTCGACGCGCGCGGGAAACAGGTGGAGGCCCCGGCCTCGACCCCGCACCGGGAGAGGATGGACAAGGCCGGGCTCGACCCGGGCTCGGCGGCGTGGCGGCTCCGGCTCTCCAGCTACACCGAGGAGCTGGTCCCCTACCTGGCCAGGTTCGTCGAGGAGGTGGACACCTCCCGGGTGACCGCGCTGGTGATCGGTGACTGGGGCTTCGAGGAGGGCAGCGACATCTCCTCCCGCGAGCTCCGGGACGCCCTGATCTCCCACGCCGCGGACCTGCCCGCGCTGCGCTCGCTCTTCCTCGGCGACATCACGTTCGAGGAGAACGAGATCTCCTGGATCCACCACTGCGACCTGGCTCCGCTGCTCGCCGCCTACCCCCGCCTGGAGGAGCTCGCCGTTCGCGGGGTCGGCGACACCTACCAGGGGGGAGACATGCTCTCCCTGCACGTGCCCGAACACGGCGCCCTGCGCTCGCTCACCCTCCAGAGCGGTGGCCTGCCCGGACAGGTGGTTCGCCAGGTCCTGGCCTCGGGGCTGCCCGCACTGGAGCGCCTGGAACTGTGGCTGGGCGTGGAGCACTACGGCGGCGACACCACCCCCGACGACCTGGCACCCCTGCTGTCCGGGGCGGCCCTGCCCGGCCTCCGGCACCTGGGTCTGCGCAACTCCCGCCGCACCGGGGAGTGGGTGCGGGCCCTGGCCGGGGCCCCGATCACCGCCCGCCTGTCCTCGGTCGACCTGTCCCTGGGCACCCTGCGCGAGGGCGACGTCGAGCACCTGCTCGCCGCCGTGCCGGTGCTCTCCCACCTGGAGAGCCTGGACCTGCACCACCACTACCTGAGCGAGGAGGCCACCGAGCGGGTACGGGCGGCCTTCGCGCGGGCGGGGGTGGAGGTCGACGTCTCCGACCGGCAGGGGGCCTCTGAGGAGGAGGACCACTACCCGGCTGTCGGCGAGTGAGTACGCCCCGGCCTCGCACCGCGTGCCCCCACAGGTCGTCGGTCAAACCGTGATCGGCCGGGGCCTGCAGATGATCGAGCCCGTCCCCGCGCCTCAGCCCCGTCGGGGGCGGGGGGCCGTGGGCGCGGCCCCCGCGGGACGGATGTTGTGGTTGCGGTGGAACACGTTGTCGGGGTCGAGCTCGGCCTTGACCGCGCTCAGCCGACGGTAGTTGTCGGCGCCGAACCCGGAGACGGTGCGCTCCTCGCCCTCGTCGGCGGTGAAGTTCAGGTAGACGTCACCGGTCGACCAGGGGCGCATGTCCGACCGGATGTCCCTCACCCACTGGATGGCGCGGGCGTCGTCGTCGGGGTCCTCCCACATCGCCAGCGGGTGCACGCCCCACCGGGCGTGGCGCCACGGGACCGGGTAGTCGGCCCGGGACCGCCCCATGGCACCGCCGAGCGGGAACAGGGCGTTCGCCGTCGGAGAGGGGACGATGACGCCCTCCCCCTGGGCGCAGAACATGTCGAGGGCGGGATCGGGCAGGGAGTCCAGGAACTCCACCGACCAGTAGTTGCGGTACCCGGGAGGGTCGTCGAGCGCCTTCTGCGCCGCGGCGTAGGGCATGTCGGTGAGCATCGAGGCCTTCGGCCCCATCCGCAGCAGGGGGGCCGCCAGATCGCGGAGCGCGGACTCGGCGCCCGCACACGTCACCACCACACCGCACACCAGCTTGCCGACCATCTCCTCCGGGATGAACGGCTCCGGCT
The DNA here is from genome assembly GCF_042716955.1 of Nocardiopsis sp. NPDC058631. Lineage (NCBI taxonomy): Bacteria > Bacillati > Actinomycetota > Actinomycetes > Streptosporangiales > Nocardiopsidaceae > Nocardiopsis > Nocardiopsis sp. NPDC058631. The sequence continues at coordinate 49,691 of NZ_JBHXQY010000020.1, forward strand.
GGGCGACCAGGTAGATCAGGCCTCCGCCGAACTCGTCGGGCGCCGTCGCCATGATGTCGCGCCAGACGCGGGCGACCTCGGGCCCGGCCTCGGGGAGGAACAGCAGAAGGGCCAGGGAGAACTCCGGCAGCGGGTGCAGCCGGAGCTCGATCCGGGTGGCCACACCGAAGTTGCCCCCGCCTCCGTGCAGCGCCCAGAACAGTTCCGGGTTCTCGTCGGCGGCGGCGTGCACCATGTCGCCCTCCGCGGTGACCAGGTCGGCGCCGAGCAGGTTGTCACAGGCCAGACCGAACTTGCGCTCCAGCCACCCGGACCCCCCGCCGAGCGTGAAGCCGCCGACGCCGGTGGTGGACACCCGGCCGCCGGTGGTGGCCAGGCCGTACGGCTCGGTCGCGGCGTCCAGGTCGCCCATGAGGGCGCCCCCGCCGACCCGGACCGCCATGGCCCCGGGATCCACGGCCACGGTGTTCATGTGGCGCAGGTCGATGACCAGGCCGCCGGGGGTGAGGGACATGCCCGCGACGCTGTGGCCGCCGCCGCGCACGGCGATCTCCAGGTCCTCCTCGCGTGCGCACTCGACCGAGCGGCGCACGTCGTCGGTGGTCGCGCACTGGGCGATCACACCGGGTCGCAGGTCGATCATGGCGTTGAACAGTGTGCGCGCCTCCTCGAATCCGCTGTCCCCGGGGACGAACACCCGGCCGCTGAAACCCGACCTCAGCGAGGCCAGCGCGGCGTCGGACACGGGCTGCACCTTGATCTGGGTCATGCCTGCCTCCCTCGTGGCGCGGGGCGCGCTCCGGGGCCCGGGAGGGCTCGGACGCCAAGGCGCCGCCGGAGCGCGACGCGCGTTCAACGCCCCTTCCGGGCAGCGTAGGACGGATGCCGCCGCTCGGATAACCCTGTTTTGGCGGATCGTTGCCGGAAACTGTTCTGCACCTGTGCGTGATCGGCCAGGCCCCCCTGGCCGGGGGATTCGTCAGAGAAGAGGGTTTGCCGGGGGGTGGCCCGGCCATGGCGGAACCGGGACTCCGCGGTTCCGCCAGGTGTGCCCGGTCGGGCCCCGAGTTCCCGGCCGGGCGCCGGGTCCCCACCGCCCCCACCGCCCTCAGCCGCCGAGGCGCCCGACCGCGTCGTCGACGAGGGCGCGCCCGGCCTCCCCGTACAGGTGGAAGACGGCGTCGGCGCCCCGGGACCGCAGCTCCTCGATCTCCTCCTCGTGGGTGACCACACCGGCGATCGTGGCGCGGCGGTCGTCTCCGCGCAGCTGTTCCAACGCCGCCAGGTTGCCCCGCTGGTGGGGCATGGCCAGAACCACCAGCCACACCTGCGGGTCGGGGCGCAGGCGCTCCCAGAAGTCGGGGTCGGTGGCGTCCCCCTCCACGACCCGGTACCCCCGCGCCCTCAGCCGTCTCACGGTGAGCGGATCGTGCTCCACCCCCACCACCGGGACGCCGTACTCCTCGATCAGCCGGTCGTAGGCGCCGCGCCCCACCCGCCCCATGCCCAGCACCACCGCGCGGGCTCCGGCGACGTCGATGGGGCGGTCCCCCTCCGGAGGCCCGGGGCGCTCGTAGCGGGCCAGCCGGGGCCCGAGCCTGCGGTAGAGCGCCTCGCCGACGGAGTTCACCGGAGCCGACAAGGCGAAGCTGAGCGCCACGACCAGCGCCAGCGTCACGAGCCACTCGTCCGGGAGCCGGCCCTGCGACGCCGCCATGGCACCGATGATGAGCCCGAACTCGGAGAAGTTGCTCAGTGCCGTCCCCGCCAGCAGGCAGGTGCGCCCGCGCAGCCTGAAGCGCAGGAACAGCGCCGTGAACAGCGCCCCCTTCAACGGGACGAGCAGCAGGAGTAGCACAGCGGGCAGTGACTCGGCGCTGGGCAGGGCCGTCAGGCCGATGCTGAGGAAGAACCCGACCAGTAGGAGGTCCTTGACCGACAGCAGCGTTCTGGCCAAGGACGCGGCGTTGGCGGAGGGGGCGAGCAGGACCCCGACGACCAGGGCGCCCAGGTCGCCCTTGACACCCACCAGTTCGAACAGGGCGTGGCCCGCCGTGAGCGCGGCGGCCACACCGAAGAGCACCTGCATCTCCCCGTGGCCGATGCGGTCCAGCAGCAGCCGCAGCAGCGGGGCCGTCGGCAGCAGCAGGAACAGGAGCAGCGCCCAGGGGCTGGGGTGCTCACCGGAGGAGGCGGACAAGAACACGACCGCGAACACGTCCTGGGTGATGAGTACACCGATGGCCAGGCGCCCGTAGAACGACCCGGACTCGTTGCGGGCCTCCAGGACCTTGACCGCCAACACCGTGCTGGAGAAGGACAGGGCGAACCCCAAAAGGAGCAGGGTCGGCCAGCCGAGGTCCTGGAGCACCGCCAGTCCGGTGAACCGCAACGCCCCGACGAAGAGGGCGATCAGCAGCGTGGAGGCGAGCATGTGGAGGGTGGCGGTGCCCCACACCTCGTGGCGCAGCAGGGAGCGCACGTCCAGTTTCAGACCGATGGTGAAGAGCAACAGGGTCACGCCGAGGCCGGCAGCGGTCTCCAGCGCCGGGGTGGGCCCGTAACCGAGGGCGTTGAGGACGAAGCCCGCCGCGAGGAACCCCACCAGCGGAGGCAGCCGCAGTACCGAGGCCCCGAGCCCTCCGGCGAACGCGGCCACGATGAAGGCAGGTTCCATGCGCGCGCCCTTCGCCTCGTTCGCAGCGGCCCGGACCGGGACGGCCACCGCCGGTCCTCCCGGCGGGCACCCGCGCCGTCGAAGGGCGCGGTGCCCGCACGGGTCCGCGCGGACGGGACGCCCGTCCCCTCTGAACAGCGGGGGCACACCTTCCGCGGATAGAAGGACACAGTACCCGCGTCCCTGCGCGAGGCCACGGAACGCGCGCCCGGAACAGGTCCCGGGCGCACCCCGTCACGGGCCGGTCCCTCCACGGCCCCGGGCGGGGCCTCACCGGCCGGGACCCCGGCGTCGCCCGCCCCGTCCACGGGCCCGTGGACGGTACGCCTGCGGCGGCTGCGTGCGGGGGTGGCAGGCGTGCCTTTCGGGAGGTTTTGAGGGGGTAGGGGCATGCCCATGCTATGGTTATGAAAATCATTTCCATTCAGGTTGTGTCACATGACCGGAGGATCGTGACGTGTCCGGAGGCAGGGAGCGGCGTCGTGCGCCGGGGCCGGCGGGCGCGCCGTTCGCCGTAAGAAGTTCCCGGATGGTCGGCTGAGATGCCCAGGGTGTCCCAGTACGACGACGTGGTCCTCGGTGCGCTGGGCCGGAGCACACACTTCCGCAGCTGCCAGGAGATCCACGCCGCCCTCCGCGGAGGGCGTTCCCGCGCCGGCAGGCCGCCCAGCCTGTCCACCGTCTACCGGACCCTGCACCGGCTCGCCGGAGAGGGCGTCCTCGACACCGTCCACTCGCCCGGAGGCGAGCGCCTCTACCGGCTGTGCAGGACCTCCTTCCGCCACCACCACCTGCTGTGCAGGGTCTGCGGTCGGGTGGAGGACATCGCGCAGGCGGACGAGCTGGCGGCGGTCGCCGACCGCGTGCGGCGCGACAGCGGCTTCGGCTCCCTGGACTACTCCTTCGAGCTCTCGGGCGTGTGCCCGCCCTGTACCCGGAGGACTCCGGCCTGAGGGGCGCGCACCCCCGCTGTTCCCGCTGCCGTACCCCGATGAGAGGAGGGTCGTGTCCACGACCCGTGGTGAGGAGGCACCGGTGCGGCCCCGGTGACCGGGGCCGGGTTCCGCACCGTGCCCAACACCCCCGGATCAGTGCCCGCAGTGCCCGCAGTGCCCGGCGTGCCGGCCGCGCCCGTTCCGACCCCGTCCGGAGGACACCCCTGATGCCGCTTCCCCCGATCGAGCCCCGTCCCGTGCCGGGCACCCCGCCCGACAACCGCCTGTGCTGGTCGCTGGACCCCGACCACCGCGTCCTGCCCGTCCACCACGTGCAGCGCTACCTCCTCGACCCCCTCACCGGCGGTGAACCCGCGACGAGCCCGGTGGCCACCCCCGGGACCGGGGCGCTGGCCAGGTGAGCACGGCACAGGAGACCGCCCCGCGCACGTCCGAGGCCGCGCAGACCGGGGACCATCGCGCCGCCTCCCCGCTCGGCGTCCTCCTCGAACCCGTCCGGGGGCGCGTCCGCGCGTCCGTGGCCCTGCAGGGTGCGGCGAGCGCGCTCGGCCTCGTCCCGCTGATCTGCCTCGTCGAGATCGCCGGCGCCCTGCTCGCCGCGGGACCCACCGACACCGCACTGGTGTGGACGCTGGTCGCGGCCGGACTGGCCGGCTCGGTGGCCGCCCTCGCCGCGAGCGCCGCGTCCACCCTGGTCGGCCACCTGGCCGACAACGACATGCAGCTGTCCGTGCGGCGCTCCCTGGCCCACCACATGGGCCGCGTCCCGCTGGGCTGGTTCTCCGGCCGCGGGTCCGGCCGGGTCAAGAAGGCCCTGCACGACGACATCGAGGACGTGCACTCCCTGGTCGCCCACACCCTGCCCGACCTGGCCGCCGTGGTCACGGTCCCGGTGGTCGCCCTGGTCTACCTCTTCGCCGTCGACTGGCGCCTCGCCCTGCTCTCCGTCGCCCTGGTCGCGGCGGGCGTCGCCCTGTTCGCCCGTGCGATGGCCGGTTCGAGGAGCAAGATGGCCCACTACGCCGAGGCCATGAACGACATCAACACCTCGGCGGTGGAGTTCGTCGACGGGATCCAGGTCGTCAAGCACTTCGGCGGACACCGCCGGGCCCACGAGCGCTTCACCCGCTCCTCCGACGCCTTCGCCGACTTCTTCCTCGCGTGGTCGCGCAGCACCACGCCCGTCACGGTCGGATCCTTCCTCCTGCTGTCCGCGCCCATGGTCACCGTCGCCGTCGTCGCGGCCGGGGTCGCCACCACCGCGCTCGGCTGGAGCGAGCCCGTGGCGGTGGTCGCCTTCGCGCTGCTGGCACCGGCCCTGTGCGCCCCCGTGAACGTCATCGGCTCCCGGGCCCAGCAGATCCAGGCGGCGGGCGCCGCCGCGACCCGGGTGGCGGGGCTCCTGGCGGTGCCCCGCCTGGAGGAGGGCAGCGGAGCCGTCCCCCGGGGCGCGCGCGTCACCTTCGAGGGGGTGCGCTTCGCCTACCCGGCCGAGGAGGAGGGAGAACCGGGGAAGGAGGTGCTCCGCGGAGTGGACCTGGTGCTGGAACCGGGCACCGTCACCGCCCTGGTGGGCCCCTCCGGCGCGGGCAAGACCACGCTGGCCACCCTGCCCGCGCGCTTCCACGACGTCACCGGCGGGGCCGTCACCGTCGGCGGGGCGGACGTGCGCGACATCCCCGCGCGGGAGCTGTACCGCTCCGTGGGCTTCGTCTTCCAGGACGCGCGGCTGCTGCGCGAGTCGATCGCGGACAACATCGCCATGGGCCGCCCGGGTGCCACGCGGGACCAGGTCGAGGCGGCGGCACGCGCCGCCCGCATCGCCGATCGCGTCGAGGCGCTGCCCCGCGGCTACGACTCCGTGGTGGGCGAGGACGCCGACCTGTCCGGCGGTGAGACCCAGCGGGTCTGCATCGCACGCCTCCTGCTCGCCGACACCCCGGTCCTGGTCCTGGACGAGGCCACCGCCGCCGTGGACCCGGTCTCGGAGGCGGCGATCCAGGACGCGCTCGGCGAGCTCGCGCACGGCCGCACCGTCCTGGTGATCGCCCACCGCCTGGCCACGGTCACCGGCGCCGACCGCATCGCCGTGATGGAGGGCGGGCGCATCACCGAGTTCGGCACCCACGCAGAACTCCTCGACCTCGGCGGGCGCTATGCGCACCTGTGGCAAGCCCAGCACAGCGACGACCGCACCGAAAAGGGAGAAGCCCTGTGATCCGCGCCTTCCTCCACGCGCTCGGACCCGAGCGGACCGGACCGGTGCGCGCGAGCCTCGCGCTCACCGCCCTGGTCTCCGCGGTCCAGGGGGTGGTGTTCGCGCTCCTGGTCCCCGTCCTCGACGCCCTCCTGGGCCCGACCCCCTCGGAGGCGGTGCCCTGGACGCTCCTCCTGCTCTCGGCGACCGCCCTCTACGCGCTCCTGCGCTCGGCCGGCCTCTTCCTCAGCTTCCGTGTCGGCGGCTCGATCTCGCGCGCCCTGCACCACCGCCTCGGCGACCACGTGGTGCGCCTGCCCCTGGGGTGGTTCACCGGCGCCCGCGTGGGAGAGCTGAGCCGCGTCGCCACCGACGGCGTCTCCCGCGCCACGAACGTCCCGGTGCACCTCTACCCTCCCCTGGCCGACGCGGTGGTGACCCCCCTCGTCGCGGTGCTCGCCCTGTTCCTGTGGGACTGGCGCGTGGCCCTGGCCTGCGCCGTGTGCGCTCCGGTGCTGTGGGCGGTGTTCACCCTGGCCGGCAGGGCGGTCGGACGCAACGACGCAGCCCGCGACGCCGTGACCGACGAGGCGGCCGGGCGGGTGCTGGAGTACGCCCGCGCGCAGGCGGTGCTGCGGGCCTTCGGCGGGGTCGAGCGCGGCCACGAGCGCCTGGACGGAGCCCTGGTCGCGGAGCACGCCGCCTCCCGGCACCTGCTGCTGCGCGCGGTCCCCGCCCTCCTCGGCTACTCCTTCGCCGTGCGCCTGTCCTTCGGCCTGGTCCTGGTCCTCACGGTCCTCCTCGCCCTCGGCGGCACCATCGACGCCCCCCTGGCGGTCGCGCTGCTCGTGCTCGTGGCCAGGTTCGTCCAGCCGCTGGTCGGGGCCGCCGACCAGGGCGCGGCGCTGCGCATGGCCGGCAACGGGCTGGGCCGCATCAACGCGGTCCTGGACGCCCGGCCGCTCCCCGAGCCCGAGAACCCGGTCCCTCCCCGGGGCACGGGGGTGGAGTTCGACGACGTGCGCTTCGGCTACACCGAGGGCGGGCCCACGGTCCTGGACGGGGTCTCCTTCCGGGCCGAACCCGCCACCCTCACCGCGCTCGTGGGACCGTCCGGATCGGGCAAGACCACGGTCGCGCGCCTGCTGGCGCGCTTCCACGACGCCGACGCGGGCAGTGTGCGCCTCGGCGGGGTCGACGTGCGCTCCATCGGCAGCGAGGAGCTGTCCGAGCACGTCTGCGTGGTCTTCCAGGACGTGTACCTGTTCGACGCGAGCATCGCCGACAACATCCGCCTCGCCGACCCCGCCGCCTCGCAGGAGGACCTCGACCGGGTCGCCACCGCAGCCGGCCTGGACAGTGTGCTGGCCGAACTCCCCGACGGCTGGGACACCCGCGTCGGGGAGGGTGGCGCCGCCCTCTCCGGTGGGCAGAAACAGCGCGTCTCCATCGCGCGAGCCCTGCTCAAGGACGCCCCCGTCATCGTCCTGGACGAGGCTTCGGCCGCCCTGGACGCCGAGAACGAGGCGCTCGTGACGGCCACGGCGCGCGCGCTGGCACGCGACCACACCGTCCTGGTCATCGCCCACCGTCCGGCGACCGTCGCCGCCGCCGACCGGGTCGTGTTCCTCGACGAGGGCCGCGTGGCCGAGCAGGGCCCACCCGGTGAGCTCCTCGCACGCGGGGGGCGCCACGCCGAGTTCGTGCGGGCCCGCGCAAGGGCCGAGGGCTGGAGGCTGGGCGCCCAGCCGGCCTGACCCGCGCCGACGTCCCCGCACAGGTGCGCGACCGATCCCCGACAGCGGCCGAGTGGCGCCCCCCGGGCGCCGCGCCCGCCACACCCCTGACCCCCGCGTCAGGACACCGAACCCCCGGGCCGTGACGGACACGGCCCAGAACCGAAAGGCCCCACGATGAGACGACCATCCCTCCTGGCAGGCGCGTGCGCGCTCGCCCTCGCCGCGACAGGCTGCGGCAGCGGCACGGGGGAGGAGGCCGACGCCTCCGCGGGCGCCGCCCTGCGCTACGCCGCGGTGGGGGCACCCGCCGCCACCACCCACGACCCCCACGGCCGGGTCGGCAACGAAGCCGACTACCTGCGCTTCGCCATGGTCTACGACGTACTCACCGTGACCGACGACCAGGGAGCCGTGCAGCCGCGACTGGCACAGGAGTGGGAACCCGTCGACGGCGACCTCGCCCTGTGGCGCGTCACCCTGCGCGATGACGCCGCCTTCTCCGACGGGGAGCCCGTCACGGCCGACGACGTCCTGTTCTCGCTGCGCCGCATCCAGGGCAAGGGCGCGGAGAACAACGGCCGCATGGCCATGTTCGACCTGGAGTCCTCCTCCGCGACCGGCGACCACGAGCTGGAGCTGGCCACCACCCAGCCCTACGCCGAGGTCGGCCTCGCCCTGGCCTCCCTCACCTTCGTCGTCCCGGAGGGCAGCGAGGACATCACCGAGCCCGTCCCCGGTTCGGGCCCCTTCGTCCTGGACGAGGGGGACGACACCACCTCCGTCCTGAGCCGCAACGACGGCTGGTGGGGGGAGGCGCCCGCGTACGAGACGCTGGAGATCACCGCCATGCCCGACCCGGCCGCGCGCGCCGCCGCCGTCGCCTCCGGGCAGGCCGACGTCGCCGGCAGCGTCGCGCCGGCCACCGCCCAGCAGTACGCCGACGGCGACGAGGTCGAGGTGGTCACCCGGCCCGGCGGCGTCAACTACCCGCTGGTCATGGACACCGCGACCGAGCCCTTCGACGACCCCCGCGTGCGCGAGGCCCTCAAGCTCGCCCTGGACAGGGAGCAGCTCGTGGAGACCGTCTTCCTGGGCTACGGCGAGCCCGGCGCCGACCTCCTCAGCCCCCTGGAGCCCTTCGCCCCCGACACCCCCGCCGTGGAGCGCGACCTGGACCGGGCGCTGGAGCTGCTGGAGGAGGCCGGCCACGAGGACGGAGTGACGCTCACCCTGCACGCCACCAACTCCTACCCCGGCATGGAGGAGACCGCGGTCCTGGTCTCCGAGCAGCTCTCCGAGGTCGGGATCGAGGTCGAGGTCGAGGTGGGGCCGCCCGACACCTACTGGACCGACGTGTGGAACGTCGAACCCTTCTACCTCAACAGCCTCGGCGGCAACGGCTTCGTCAGCTTCTCCCGCATGGCCCTGCTCGCCGACGGCCCCGTCAACGAGACCGGCTGGGACGACCCCGAGTGGGAGGCCGGCTTCGCCGAGGCCCTGGCCACCGAGGACGAGACCGAGCGCCACGCACTCCTGGGCGAACTCCAGCAGGACGTCGCCGACGAGGGCGGTTACGTGGTCTGGGGCCTGGGCGACGGCATCGACCTCACCGCACCCGGGGTGAGCGACCTGCCCACCGGGCCCGGCTTCCACCGGTTGCAGATCGAGCGGGCCGGAGTGCCGGGCTGATGATCCCGAGCGTGTCGGCGCCGCCCGGCGCCGCACCGCGGACGCGGGGAGCGGGGTCCACCCTGCTCCTCGCGTCCGCGCGGACCCTCTTCCTGCTCCTGGCTGTCTCCGTCATGGTCTTCGCCGCCACCGAACTGCTGCCCGGGGACGCCGCCCAGCTGCGCGCCGTCCCGGGCGCGGAGCAGGCCGAACTCGACCGGCTGCGCGAGGAACTCGGACTGGACGCGCCCGCGTGGCTGCGCTACGCCACATGGGCCACCGCGCTGGCCACCGGCGACCTCGGCACCTCCCTGGTCAACGGCAGGCCCGTCGCCGACGCGCTCCTCCAACGCCTGCCCGCCACGCTCACCCTCGTCGGGGGCGCGCTCCTGGTGGCCGCGCCCGCCATGCTCGCCCTGGGGTGGTGGGCGGGCGCCGCCCGGGGCGGGGGAGCGCCCACCGCCGTCCTCACCGGTGGCGCGGCCCTGCCCTCGGCCGTCGTGGCCAGCGGGCTGGCCGCACTGCTCTCAGGAGCCCTGGACCTGGTCCCGCCGGTGTCACTGCTGCCTCCGGGCAGACCGCCGACGAGCAGCCCCGAGCTCCTGGTCCTGCCGGTCCTGTCCCTGGCGCTGCCCACCGCCCTGTTCGGCGCGGGCCTGCTGTCGGGTGCGGTGGCCGACGCCCTGCGCCGCCCCCACGTGGCCGACTCCCGGCGCCGGGGCAACCCCGCCTGGAGGATCGCCGCGGTGGACGTGCTGCCCTTCCTCCTCGCCCCCCTCACACGCGTCCTCGCCGTCAGCGCGGGCGGGCTCGTCGCCGCCGCGACCGTGGTGGAGACCCTCTTCGGCTACCCCGGCCTCGGCTCCCTGCTCGTGGCCTCCCTCGCCTCGCGCGACCTGCCCGTGGTCCAGGCCACGGCGGTCCTCGCGGCGGCGATCGTCCTGGCGGGCCTGCTGCTGGCCGACACGGTCGCGGCCGTGGTCGAACCGCGGGGGGCCAGGACGTGAGCCGACTGCTGCTTCCCGCCCTGCTCCTCCCGGTCCTGGCCACCGCCCTGCTGGGCCACTGGTTGGCGCCCCACGACCCCACGGCCCCCCTCGGCGTCCCCTGGCAGGGCCCCGCACCGGGCCACCCGCTGGGAACCGACGCGCTGGGCCGCGACGTCTGGTCGCGCGTGCTGGCCGGAGGAGGAGGGCTCCTGGCGGTCTCGGTGACGGCCGCCGTGTGCGCCTCGGCCGTCGGCGTCGTCGGCGGACTGGCCGCGGGCTGGGCCGGGGGTGTGGTGGACCGGGCCCTCACGGCGGCGGCCGACCTCATGCTGGCCGTCCCCACCCTGCTGCTGGCCCTGGTCGCGGCGGTCGCGCTGCCCGGCCGCGCGGCCATCGTGGTCGCCACCGTGTGCGGCGGGGCGCCGCTCACCCTGCGCGTGGTCCGCGACGCCGTCCGCTCCGTCCGCGCCTCGGGATACGTGGAGGCGGCCCTGTGCCGGGGTGAGCACTCGGCGTCGGTCCTGGCCAGGGAGGTCCTGCCCGCCGTGCGCGGACTGGTCGCCGCCGACCTGGGACTGCGGCTGGTGGTGGCGCTCCAGATCGCCTCCGCACTGGGAGTCCTGGGCTTCGGCGCCTCCCCTCCGGCACCGGACTGGGCCCTGATGCTCCGGGAGAACATGGCCGGGGCGGCGATGAACCCCTGGGCCGTGGCCGCGCCGGCCGCCGCCCTGGGCGCGACCACGGTCGTCCTGGCCCTCTCCGTCCAGTTCGCCTCGCGCCGCGGCGGTACCCGGCCCCGCCGCCCCGACCCCGCACGAAGGAAGGAGACCGCCAGTGGGTGAGCACGAGGGGCTGAGCGCCCGGGGGATCCGGGTCCGGGACCTGTCGGGGCGCACCGTCGTCGGCCCGGTGGACCTGTGCGTGGCGCAAGGACGGGTCCTGGCGGTCGTGGGAGGCTCCGGCGGCGGTAAGACGAGCGCCGTCCTGGCCGCCCTCGACGCACTGCCGCCGGGGCTGGTCCGCGACGCCGGGGAGGTGCGCTGGGACCGGACCCCGATCCCGGCCGGGGCAGCGGCGCGCCGCTGGAGGTCGGCCCACGCCGGGATCCTCGGCCAGGACCCGGCCTCGGACCTGCACCCCCTGCGCACGGTCTCCGCCCTGGTGGCGGAGGGGCTGGTGCGCTCGGGCAGGCGCGGTTCGCGCGGGGCCGTGCGCGAGGCGCTCGCCGACCTGGGACTGGAGCCGGACGCCGTTGGGCCGCGCCGCCCGCACGAGCTCTCCGGAGGGCAGGCCCAGCGCGTGGCCCTGGCCAGGGCCCTGGTCGGCGACCCCCGGCTGCTGGTGCTGGACGAGCCCACGAGCGGGCTCGACCCCGCCACGGTGGAACTGGTGGCCGAGGTGCTGGAGCGCCGGCGCGGCAGGCCCGACAGGGTGACGGTCGTCGTCACGCACGACCGGGCCTTCGCCGAACGCGTGGCCGACGACCGCCTCGTCCTGGGCAGTACCCCCCACGCCCCGGACCGGGACGCCGGGCGTCCCGCACGAGATCCCGCCGGGAGCGCCGAGGTACTCGGACTCCGCGGACTCCGCGTGGCGGCGCCCGGCGGACGGGAACTGGTCGCCGGGGCGGACCTGTCGGTACGCCGGGGCGAGTGCGTCGCGGTTCTGGGCCCCTCCGGAAGCGGCAAGTCCACCCTGCTGCGCACCGTCGCCGGTCTGCACCCGCCCGTCGCGGGGAGCATGGCCCTGGGAGGGAAACCGCTGCCGCAGGGGGTGCGGCACCGCGACCGGCATCTCCTGCGCGCGGTCCAGTTCGTCGGCCAGGACCCCGTGGGGGCCCTCAACCCCGCCCACCGGGTGGACACGGCCCTCGCCCGCCCCGCCCGCGTACTCCTGGGGGCCACGCGCGCGCAGGCGCGCGCCCGCGTCCCCGGGCTCCTCGCCCGGGTCGGGCTGGCCGAGGACGTCGCGGGCTCCTACCCCGGGCGGCTCTCCGGCGGGCAGCGGCAGAGGGTCGCGATCGCCCGCGCCCTGGCCGCGCGCCCCTCGCTCCTGCTGGCGGACGAGGTGACCTCGGCCCTGGACGCGGCGAGCGCGCGCATGGTCCTGGACCTGCTGGACTCCCTACGGGAGGAGCACGGGCTCGCCGTGCTCATGGTCACCCACGACCGCGACGTCGCCGACCGGGCCGACCGGGTGCTCGCGCTGGACCCCGGGCGCCGGGAACTGGTGCCGGGGCGCCAGGGGCTTTTCCCGGCGGCCGACGGTGCTCCGGTCCCCCGGTGACGTCCGGGGGCGGGCAGCCGCGGGCGGGGCCGGAGGCGCACCCCGGGCGGATCTACACTCGGCGGTCACGCACACCCGCACAGAACGCCTGCCCCGCCCCCCTGGGGTGCTGGCACCGCCTGGGCCCGCAGCGGCGGCGCGAGCTGCGGCCGGCCGCCGCCGACTGGCTGTACGCGCTGGGCCCCTCCTGATCGGCCTCCAGTTCCAGGTCCAGCCCATCGACGGCTGGGGCCTGGCGGGAGGGGCCGTGGGCGCTCTCTTCGAGGAGCAGTCCGCCCGCTACGGGTCAGCGCTGCCGGGGCTGCTGTACTTCGTGCTCCCCGTCCTGTGCGCCGCCGCGGCGGCACTGGTGCGGCGGACCCGGCCCCTGTGGCTGACGTCCGTCGCCCTCGTCCTGCCGCTGGGGTTCGCCAACCCCGTTCCGGCGATGGTGGCCTTGTACTCCTACGCGAGCCACCCCGGGCGCGCCCTGTACCCGTGTGCACCGGGTGCGGCAGCGAGGGACGGGATCTGGGCGGTCCGAGGCGGGCGACACGAACCCGCCGCCCCGGCGGGGCGGCGGGTCCTGTTCAGCCCAGCATCTGCACCAGGCCCAACCGGTGGTCGTCGGGGCTCGTGAAGTCGCACCACGCCAGGGCACCCGGGATCTCCCGGCGCTCGCCGCTCCCGACGTCGACCGAGGCCAGGCGCTTCTTCTCGGCATCGAGGTCCTCGACGCCGAACAGGACCTTGGCCCCTGCTTTCTCCGCCTCCTCGTCACCCGTGGTCAGCAGCAGGCTCACGCCCTCGCGCAGGTCGAACTCGACGTCGGTGGGGGAGGGCTCCCCGGAGGGGCCGTGGCCGAGCACCTTCGTGTACCAGGCGGTCGCCGCCTCCAGGTCCCTGACAGGGAGGTTGACGACGACGAGAGTGGGCCGCAGTCCTTCGCTCACGGTCTCCTCACTTCCGTGTTTCCTCCGGGCGGGCGCGGTTCTCCCCTCCCGCTTGTGTACCGGGATCCTAGGGGCGGGTGACGACACCGCTCCTCCGAAAGGCCGCTACCGGGGGTCGGGGCCGGCGGCTCAGGACGGGTTGCGGGCCAGGACGAGGTCGGTCAGCTCCTGGCTGGGGAAGTCCATGACCACGACGCCCGTCCGGGGCGCCCGGGAGGCGCGCAGGTGGTCCGTGGCGTAGGTGTTGACACCCCGCTGGCCCAGGGCGCCCCACGCGACGTCACGGGGGTTGGCCCACGGGGCGCCGCTGCCGCTCAGGTGGTTGACGTACAGCAGGTCCTCTGGCCCCTCGGCCGCCGCCGTGAAGTGTTCCCGGGCGCTGTCCCACTTCGCCGGGATGTCGAAGAGCGTGGGCACCCGGTAGTCGTCCTGGACGCTGAGCGCGGGCCCGTTCCAGCGGACGCCGTAGTCGCGGGAGGCGGAGAAGTCCTGCACGATGACGATCCGGCCGCGGACCTCGCCGAGGTCGGGCACCCGTGCCCCGCCCTGCTCCGGGATCCACAGGTGCTCCGCCAGCAGGTCGCGGGTGTCCGGGTTCTCCTCGATGTAGTGGTCCAGGGTCTCCTCGTAGGTCCGGGTGTTCTCCTCCTCGGTGTGCTCCTTCTTGAGCCTCATGAGCACGGTCTCGGACGGGTTCCGTTCGAGGAAGGCGCTCACGTCGGTGACCACGTCGGTGAAGTTGAGGTGCAGGTACTCGGCCCCGTGGTGGATGGGGAACGCGTCGCGGTGGTGGCGCGTGCGCACGTCCAGGAAGCGCACACCGGAGTCGAGCTGCTGGGAGATGGTCAGGTCCTGGGTGCGCGACCACACGGAACCCCGCCAGGCGCCGCTGTCGTGCGTGCCGGGGAGGGACAGGGCGGCCAGGCCCGTCCGGTCGGGCAGCGGCGCCATCCAGGAGGTGCGCTCGGCCAGGGGTGCGGGGGCGGCAAAGGCGGGGGCCGCCGGCGCCAGGAGGGCGGGGAGGACGAGGAGGGCGGCCAGGGCCGCGCCCAGCAGGGACGCGGGCGCGGTCGCGGCGGAGGGTCCGGGGGAGGGGAGCATGGGGGGCTTCCTTCGGTCACGGGGCGGGCACGCCGCCGTGGCGCACCCGGGACGCCGTCCACCCTGTCACGGCCGGGCCGGCCTGACACCCCCTGTGCGCGCCCGCCCCGCCGGGGCCCTCGGCCTCCGGGGTCGTCCTCCGGTGTCCCACCAAGAAATCTACGTCGTAAAGGTAGGGCTGCGGCTGACCCTTCCGTCTCACGAGTTGCACGAATCGTGATCCGGCGCGGCACCGGAGTCCGTAAGGTGGTCCGTGCGCGCACGCGCGCACGCCGGTGCGGGGCAGCGTGGACGGATGTCCCGCACCGGCCCCGACCGCTCGCTCCGGGCCGTCCCGCGTGCACGCCGCAGCCCCCGGCCCCGACCGGCCGGGACATCCGTATCCGGGCTGGACCCTCACCCCCACCAGGGGCCACTGCCCCGGAGCGCGTGCGGGGCGGTCTCCATCATCCAGTGCTGCCGCGCCGACCAGCCGAGGAACCGGCGGGCCCCGCCGGGCGCCCGCTCCACCAGCGGCCCGCCGTCGACCACCTGGCGCAGACCGGCCAGCACGGGCGCCATCCGCTCGCGCGTGTGGTCGGGACGTTCGGAGGAGGACTCCTCCATCCACGCCATCACCTCGCGCTGTTCCGCGACCGGGCACAGGGACAGGAAGAACACCGTCTGGCGCCACGAGAACGCCGCGGTCCTGATGTGCCCGTACGGCGTGCCGACCCGCGGCAGGCGCTCGACGGCGGCGAGGGTCAGGGCATGGGCGCGCCGGGCCGGTTCCGCCCACCCGGCCGCCGGTACGACCCCGGCCTCCACCAGTGTGGCCGGGTTGTGGGTGGTGAGGATCTGCGCCTGCTCGATCACCGTGCCGTTGGACGCGACGCCCAACCCCGGGTTTCCCGCGCGCTCCGCGCACAGGAGGGCGAAGGGGGTTCTGCGGTCGGCGGCGGGCGCAACCTCCTCCAGGCCGAGCACCCGCGCGCAGTCGATGTCGTAGTAGCGCGCGTAGAGCGTGCCGGACAGCAGCCGGGCGGCGATCTTCGCGGCGCGGTAAGGGCCGAGAGGCCCGCGCGGTTTTCTTCGGAGCCGGGTTCAGGCCCCGGGGCAGCCCGCCACGGCGGGTGGGGGCGGCCGGGGAAGCGGGGTCGGCGGGTGCGTCCGAGGGACGGCACCCGCCACCGGCTAGCGGGTCTTGATCAGCGCGGGGACGATTCCGGCGATGAGCATCATCGACAGGCTCACGACCATGAGCACAAAGGCGATGGTTCCGATCATGGTGTTTCCTCACGTTCGTTGTTACCGGACATCGCGCGCTGTGTCCGCCGAGCGGTCGCCGCCCGGCGGGCCGGGGACGCGAGTGCCTCTCCGGTGGCTCACCCTATCCCGGCCCCGCGCCGGTCCCGCGTCGGGTGCCGTCCTGACCAGCGGGGGCGCCGGGGCGGGGCCCGTGCCGGTCAGCGCCCGTCCCAGGACCGACGGTAGGCGTCGACCAGCCAGCGGTCGGCCCAGGCGCGGTCGGGCTCCTCGGGCAGGTCCGAGCTCTCGCACAGCGCGGTCAGCCGCTCCTCCAGGTCCGCGGCGCGCGCGAGGGCCTCGTCGCGGGTGTGCTCGCCGCGCCGCAGCTCCCGCAGCCACGTGCGGTCGGCCTCCGGCATCGGCAGGGTCAGGTGTCCGGTCTCCAGGAGTTCGACGCCCTGGATGCCGAGCCGGACCATGTGGTAGGCGAACTTGGTGTCGAAGCCGTGCAGGTCGACCAGTTCGGGCCTGGTGGTGTGCTTGCCACCGCGCAGGCCCTCCATGCGGTCGCGCTGGGCACGCAGGTAGCCGAGGAAGCGCCAACCCGCCCTGCGCGACAGGATGCGGTCTCCCGCGGCGCGCAGTTCGCGGCCGGTGTCCGTGATGGCGACGATCTCCCCGTCGGGGACGAACAGGGGCAGCAGGACGGTCGGGTTGCCGTTGAGGGCCAGGCGCATCCACTTGCGCAGCGAGTAGACGGTCAGGTCCAGGTCGCCCGGGCCGGACCGGGCGTGCTCCGGCTGGGTGCGGTGGACGTACTGCTCGAAGGTGCGCAGCCCGATCACGTACTCGGGCGGTTCGACGCAGATGCCCATCTCGTCGCGGTCCTCCTGGCCGGCGACGGTGACCCCGTAGGCGCCGGAGCCCACCTGGCAGCGCAGGACGGTGCCCTTCTCGGCGATCCGGGCGTACTCGGGGACGGAGTGCTTCACCTGGGGCTCCTGGTCGTCGCTGTGCCTGGGGCGGGGTTGGCGGCAACCTATCGCCCGGAGGGCGGGCCCCTCGACCCCTTTTTTCGCCCCGTGGACGCCGGAAGGCCGACGGGGTAGGCGAATCAGTGCGTTTCGGCCCTTGCCGGTAGGCCCCTCGGGACCGTTTACTTGTCCCTTTAGTGCCCCTTGTGGGTGTTGCCAAGTACTTGCGCAGAAAGAGGCCGTCCGTGCCCCCTGTGTCTCCCGAGGGTTCCGCCCCCAAGATCGACACCTCCATCCCCCACAACGCCCGTATCTGGAACTACTGGCTGGGCGGCAAGGACAACTACCCCGTGGACCGGGAGATGGGTGAGCAGATCCGTTCGTTCTTCCCCGAGATCGTGGACAACGCCGTCGCCGACCGCGCCTTCCTCGTCCGCACGGTCACCCACCTGGCCGTGGAGGAGGGGATCCGGCAGTTCCTGGACGTGGGCACCGGGCTGCCGACCCACAACAACACCCACGAGGTCGCCCAGTCCGTGGCCCCGGACGCGCGCGTGGTCTACGTGGACAACGACCCGCTGGTGCTCACGCACGCCCGCGCACTGCTCACGGGGACCGAGCAGGGGTCGACCGACTACGCGGACGCCGACCTGCGCGATCCCGACTCGATCCTGGCGGCGGCCTCCGCGACGCTGGACCTGTCCCAGCCGGTGGCCCTGATGCTGCTGGGAGTGGTGAACTTCGTCGCCGACGACGACGAGGTCCGCTCGATCCTGGACAAGCTCGTGGGCGCACTCGCCCCGGGGAGCTTCCTGGTCGTCTCCCACCCCACGGACGACATCGACCACGAACGGGCCCACCAGGTGGCGGCCGCGTGGAACGAGCGCGGCACCCCCAAGCTCACCATCCGCTCGGCGGCGGGCATCACCGCGCTCTTCGACGGCCTGGAGCTGCTGGAGCCGGGCCTGGTGTCCTGTTCGCTGTGGCGTCCGGACCCCACCGAGGTGGGCGAGGTCCGACCGGTGGCCGAGTACGGCGGTGTGGCCCGCAAGGGGTAGGTGTCCGCCCCCGCCCGGCCGTGGGAGGGCCCCGGAGCGCGTTCGCTGCCCCGGGTCCCTTCCGCTCCCGCCGTTCTCCGGGCCTGCGCGCGACCCCGCCCCCGGCCGGTGGCGGGGTCGCGCGGGCTCACCCGGCGCGTGCGATCGCGATGGTCGCCCCCAGACGGCTGCCCGCCTCGTAGAACATGTACTGCGTGCCCCCGTCGGACCCGAACGAGGGCGCGGCGCTGCGCCCCGAGTCCGGCGGCCCGGCCAGGGGTCTGTGCACCACGCCCAGGTGGTCGCGCCGGGAGAAGTCCCGGCCGACCTCGGTGAGGCGGATGTCGCCCCGGTCGGTGTGGTAGGCGACGTAGGTGCTGCCGCCCCGCTCGACGACGTGGGGTCCGGACAGGTTCGACACCCCCACGGCGGAGTGGGAGATCAGCGGCTCGGGGTCGAAGTCGAAGGTGATGCCGTCGGCGGACCACCCCCACCCGATGGAGCGGTTGTTGCCCGTGCTGTTGCGCATGAACACCATCACGTAGCGCGAGCCCCGGTCCGGCAGGGGGTGCTCGAAGACCCGGGCGTAGGAGGCCTCCGTGGTGCCCGGCACCATCGCCGTGGTCAGCACCGTGCCCTCATAGTCGAAGGTGATTCCGTCACGCGAGCGCGCCAGCCGTGTCGTGGTGTTCTCCCCGTGGAAGTACAGCCACATCTCGCGGTGCTCGGGGTTCCACATCACGTGCGGCGACGACACGTGGCTCACCGAGTAGTGGGGTGACCAGTCGCGGGCCACGATCGGATTGCCCGGGTGCTCGGTGAACGGGCCGTCCGGGCTGTTCGCGTACGCGAGGCAGATGCCGCCGGGGGCGTCGTGCGGCGCGTAGTAGAGCAGGAAGCGCCCGGGGGCCTGGGGCAGCCTCCCCACGGTCCCGCGCAGGCAGGGGAAGATCAGCTCCCCGGTGGGGTTGTAGGCCAGCGACGAGGTGTCGAGCGCCTCGCGCAGGAACCTGTACTCGGGCAGTACCGAGGCGGTGCGGGCCGCGCCGGCGGGAGCGGCCGGGAGGAGGCCGGGCGCGAGGAGGGCTCCGGCCGCGGCGGCTCCGGCGCCCAGGAGCGCCGTCCTGCGGCCGACGCCCGTGGGCGCGGTGTCGGGGGAGTGTGCGTCGGACATGACGGATCCCTTCCGGAGCGGGTCGGGGGGTGCTCCGAAACCCAGAGTTTTCACCAGGCACGATGCGCCAGTCAAGGACCTAATACGTATTAGTGAAACACCACGGCCATCTGCGGGAAATCCGGCCGACACCTCTTGACATATCGCGTGGTGCAGCTCACAGTCATGGACTAATGCGCATTAGCAAGCCGTATCAGAGGAGGAACAGGTGACCGACGTAAGCCGGGGGGAGAGGCCCACCGGGCGCCGCAGGCCCCGCCAGTCCGACATCGCGCGGGTCGCGGGCGTCTCCCAGGCCGCCGTCTCCCTCATCCTGCGGGGGACGCCCTCCGGCATGGCGCTGGCCAGGGAGACCCGGCAGCGGGTCCTCGACGCGGCGGAGGAACTCGGCTACGTCCCCGACCCCGTGGCCACACGGCTCGCCTCCGCGAGGAACGCGATGCTCGGCCTGTACACGTTCAGCACCACGTTCCCCACCGACGTCGCCCACTCCTACTACCCGATCCTGGCCGGGGTGGAGGAGGAGGCCGGGGCGCAGGGACAGGACCTCATCCTGTTCACCGGTTCGGCCCGCGCCGCCGCGAGGGCGGACGACCCGGCGGCGGTCCGGCGCGTCCGTGTCGCCGACGGCTGCCTGTTCTTCGGACGCCACGTTCCGGAGGAGCCCATCCGGCGCCTGGCCGAGGACGGCTTCCCGTTCGTCTACATCGGTCGACGGGACGAGCCCGGTGTCCCCTACGTCGGTGCCGACTACGTCTCGGCGTCGGCGGACGTCGTGGGGCGGCTCACCGCGGCCGGCCACCGCGAACTCCGCTACCTGCGCGAACACGACCAGGCCCCGGCTTCGGACGACCGGGAGGAGGGAGTCCTGCGAGGGGCCCGCGCGGCCGGCATGGACACCGACGGCCTCGTCGCGCGCACCGACGGCGGCGACCTGGACACCCTGCTGCGGCGCTGGCTGGACGAGGGCGTCACGGGCGTCGTCGTCGAGCAGACCGACACCGGTGCCGCCCTGGCCGGACTCGGCGCCGCCGTCGACAGGGCCGGGCTGAGCTGCCCGGGGGACCTGTCCCTGGCGGTGCTCGGCGCGGCCACCGGCACCCGGGGCCGCGCCCCGGGGGGCGGCGCCGCGTTCAGCGGGTTCGACGTGCCGATGCGCGAGATGGGCCGCGACGCGGTCCGACTGCTCCTGGAACTGATCGCGGGCGCCCCCGGGGGAGCCACCCGGCGCCTGCTGCCCTGCGAACCGGTGGAGGGCGGCACCGTCGCCGCGCCCCGGTCGCCGAACAAGAACACCTGAGAGGCACACGATGACCCAGAGCCGTACAGAGATCCTCGTCGTCGGCGCGGGGCTGGGCGGGGTGGCCGCAGCGCTGGCCGCCGCCGACTCCGGACGCCGCGTCGTCCTCACCGAGGAGACCGACTGGATCGGCGGGCAGATCACCTCGCAGGCGGTCCCGCCCGACGAGAACCCCTGGATCGAGCAGTTCGGCGCCACCGCGGCCTACCGCCGCCTGCGCGACGGGATCCGCGACCACTACCGGCGCGCCTACCCGCTGCGCGCGGAGGCCGCCGCCTCCCGCACCCTCAACCCCGGTGCGGGCCGGGTCAGCAAGCTCTGCCACGAGCCGCGGGTCGCCCTGGCCGTCCTGGAGGAGATGGTCGCCCCGCACCGCGCGGCCGGGCGCATCACCGTGCTCGAACGGCACCGACCCGTGGAGGCCCACACGGACGGGGACCGGGTGACCGCCGTCGTCCTGGAGGACGGGGAGGGCGGGAGGCACACCGTCGGCG
Organism: Nocardiopsis sp. NPDC058631; assembly: GCF_042716955.1. Lineage (NCBI taxonomy): Bacteria > Bacillati > Actinomycetota > Actinomycetes > Streptosporangiales > Nocardiopsidaceae > Nocardiopsis > Nocardiopsis sp. NPDC058631. The sequence goes on from NZ_JBHXQY010000020.1 coordinate 70,442, forward strand.
CCGACTACGTCCTGGACGCCACGGAGAACGGCGACCTGCTCCCGATGGCGGGGATCGACCACGTCACCGGTGCCGAGGCGCGGTCGGAGCACGGTGAGCCGCACGCCCCCGAGACCGCCGACCCCACCAACCTGCAGGGCATCACGTACTGCTTCGCGGTCTCCCACCACGAGGGCGAGGACCACACGATCGAGCGCCCGCGCATGTACGACTTCTGGCGCTCCTACCGGCCCGACTTCTGGCCCGGCCCCCTGCTGGGCTTCTCCGCGCCCGACCCGCGCACCCTGGAACCCTCCGAGCGGACGTTCGTCCCCAACCCCGACGTGGACCCCCTCGCCGTGGACGCCGACCAGAGCGCCGACGCCGGGGACAAGGAGCTGTGGGGTTTCCGCCGTATCCTCGCGCGCGGCATGCACCGGCCCGGCGCGTTCGACTCCGACATCACCCTGGTCAACTGGCCCCTCAACGACTACTGGCTCAAGCCCGCCCTGGAGATCGAGGGCATGGTGGACGCCGGGACCGTCCGCGAGGCCCATGAGGAGGCCCGCCAGCTGTCGCTGTCGGTCCTGTACTGGCTCCAGACCGAGGCGCCGCGACCCGACGGCGGCACCGGGTACCCGGGGCTGCGGCCGCGGCCCGACGTCACCGGCGGGGAGGGCGGCCTGGCCAAGGCCGCCTACGTGCGCGAGTCCCGGCGGATCAGGGCGGTCACCACCGTCACCGAGCACGACGTGTCCCTCGACCTGGTGGGACCGCACGGCATCGTCCGGCGCCACGACTCCGTCGGTGTCGGCAGCTACCGCATCGACCTCCACCCCTCCACGGGCGGCGACACCTACGTCGACATCGCCAGCGTCCCGTTCGAGATCCCCCTCGGCGCCCTCCTCCCGGCCCGGGAGACCAACCTCCTCCCCGCGGCGAAGAACATCGGCACCACCCACATCACCAACGGCTGCTTCCGGCTGCACCCCGTCGAGTGGAACATCGGCGAGGCCGCGGGGAGGCTCGCCGCCTTCGCCCTGGAGCACGGCACCACCCCGCACGCCGTGCGCGACAAGGCCGAACTCCTGGAGGCCTACACCGCCCTCCTGGACCGCACCGGCGTCGAGCGCCACTGGCCCGACGTCCGCGGCTACTGACCCCCGTCCGGCGCCGCCGACCGGGCCCCGCCCGGCGGGCGGCGCCCCGCACACCCCCCTCCCCACGCACTCCCCACAGAAGGGGCGACGATGAGCGACCCGACCCCACCTCCCGCCCGTGATCCCGACCGTGATCCCGCCCGTGATCCCGTACGTGTCGGCATCGACGTCGGAGGGACCTTCACCGACGCCGTGGCCGTGAGCGCCACCACGTTCGCCCTCCTGGGCCAGGTCAAGGTGCCGACCAGCCACGACCACGCCGACGGCGTCGCCCACGGCATCATGACCGCGCTGGAGCGACTGCTCGACGACATCGGCGTCAGCGCCGACGACGTCGGATTCCTCGCCCACGGCACCACCCAGGCCACCAACGCCCTTCTGGAGGGCGACGTCGCCACCATCGGCATCGTGGGGATCGGCACCGGCTACGACGCGTTCGCCACCGGCCGGCTGCGCTCCCTCGGCAAGCTCAGACTCGACTCAGGGCACCTGCTCCCGGTCCGCTACACCGCGCTCCGGGAGCCCGAGGACGCCGGGGCCGCGCTCGCCAGTGTCGACCGGGTGCTCGCGGAGGGCGCCGAGGTCGTCGTCGCGGTCGAACCCTTCAGCGTGGACGACTCCAGGGGTGAGGCCGCCGTCCGCGAGGCCGCCGAGACCCGCGGGGTCCCCGTCACCGCCACCCACGAGATCACCCAGCTCTACGGCCTGGGCAAACGGGCCCGCACCGCCGCGCTCAACGCCGGGGTGATGCCCCGCATGCTCCAGACCGCCGACCTCGTCGAGAGCAGCATCCTCAAGGCCGGGGTGACCGCCCCCCTGATGGTGATGCGCTGCGACGGCGGGGTCATGTCCCTGGCCGAGATGCGCCACCGCCCCCTGCTGACGGTGCTCTCCGGCCCGGCGGCCGGGGTCGCGGGCGCCCTCATGGGGGAGAAGGTGAGCGAGGGCGTGTTCCTGGAGACGGGAGGCACCTCCACCGACGTCAGCGTGATCCGGCGCGGCCGCGTGCAGATCCGGCACGCCGAACTGGGAGGCAAGGAGACCTACCTGTCGGCCCTGGACGTGCGCACCGTCGGCATCGGCGGCGGCTCCCTGATCCGCCTCGGCGGGGGCGACGCCCCGGGCGGCGCCTCCCTGGCCGACGTGGGGCCGCGCAGCGCCCACATCGCGGGCCTGCCCTACGCCTGTTTCGCCGACCCCGCCGAACTGGACGGCGCCCGCCTGGTCCGGGTCAGCCCGCTGGCGTCCGACCCGGCCGACTACGCCGTCCTGGACAACGGCGAACGGCGCTTCGCCCTCACGGTCACCTGCGCGGCCAACGCCGCGGGGCTGGTGCCCGAGGGGGACTACGCCCGCGCCGACGCCGGTACGGCACGCGCGGCCCTGGCCCCGCTGGCCCGGGCACTCGGGGTCGGCACGGAGGAGGCCGCGCGCGCCGTCCTGCACCGGGCGACCACCCGCGTCAGCGCGGTCGTGGACGCCCTCACCAGCGACTACGGGCTCGACCGGGAGGTGTGCACCCTTGTCGGCGGAGGGGGCGGCGCCGCCACCGTCACGCCCTACCTGGGCGAACGCATGGGCCTGGACGCCCGCATCGCCGCGCACAGCGAGGTCATCAGCCCCCTCGGCGTCGCCCTCGCCCTGGTTCGGGAGTCCGTCGAACGCATCATCCCCGGCGCCACACACGCCGACGTGCTCGCCGTCCGGGCGGAGGCCGAACAGGCGGTGCTCTCCCAGGGCGCCGACCCCTCCGGGGTGGAGGTGGACGTCACCGTCGACCCCCAGCGCAACCTCGTCACCGCCGTCGCCACGGGCGCCACCGAGCTGCGCACCAAGGACCGCACCGCCGTCACGGACGCGGAGGCGGCCCGCGCCGCGGCCGCGGCCAGCCTCGGCGCCGACCCCGCAGCCGTCACCGAGTACGCCTCCAACGGCCAGTACCGGGTCTTCGGCCTGCTCCGCCGCCCCGGGGGCCCCTTCGGGCGGTTCGCCCGCGAACGCACCCACGTCCGCGTCGTGGACGCCGAGGGCGTCGTCCGCCTGCACAGCGCCGACGCCAGCGTGGACACCCTGGCCGCGTCGGAGGCCGAGGGGCGCCTCAGGGACCTGGTGGCCCAACGCACCAGCTACGGCGACGGAGGGGCGGTCCCGCCCGCGGTGTGGCTCCTGCTGGGCCCCAAGCTCGCCGACCTGTCGGGGGTCATGGACCCCGGACACCTCCTCGCGCTCGCCGCCACCGAGATCGGCCGCCGCGGCCCCGACGAGACGGTGATCGCCCTGATGGAGACACGACGATGAACGGGACCCCCCACCCCGAGCCGGCCGGAGCCCCGCAGGGCCCGGACGACGACTACGCCCGCATCGCGGCGGCCTCCGACGAGGACCTCGCCGCCGAACTCCTCGCACTCACCCCGACGCACGAGGGAAGGGACCGGGAGCAGTTGCGCGCCTGGGCCCGCGTGGCCCTCGGCTTCGGACGGGAACTGGCCGCGGCCGCCCCGGCGCCCGGGGACCCGGCGCGGCCGGAGCCCGAGGTGAGCGACATGGCCACCGGGGGGCTGCGCCGCGACGAGGTCCTGCTCGCGGAGTACCTGCACCGGGCCTCGGGGGACCGGGTGGTCGTCTACGCCGACGCCCTCGACTACGCCCGCGGGGTGGCCGAGGCGGCCGGGTGGGGCCGGGACTACCCGCGCCCCGCACTGCGCGAGACCGCGCTCGCCCACGAGGAGGCCCACCGCCTGCTGCACCGGGGCCACGGCCGTGAACTGCGCCGCAGGCTCGACCACAGCGCCTTCAGGCTGGGGCCGCTGAGGGTGCGCGGGCACGTCGTCGGCGCCGACGAGATCGCCGCCCACGCCTACGCCGGACGGCGCGGAGCGCTCCGCCGCAGCCCGCTCGCGCTCACCGCCGCCATCGCCGCCACCCTCGCCCACCGGGGCACGGACCAGCACGGACCGGGCCCGCGAACCACCCCCGGAGACCGCCCGTGACCGCCTTGGGAATCCTTCTCGCCATGGCCGTGGGCGTCGGCCTCATGCTGACGCGCCGCCTGCCCACCGCCTTCGCCCTCGTCCTGCTGTCCGTCGCCATCGCCCTGATCGCGGGGGCTCCCCTCACCGGAGAGGAGGGCAGCGTCGTCGGTACCGTCGTCCAGGAAGGGGCCCCGCGGCTGGCGGCCACCATGGTCGCCATCCTCCTGGGCTGCTGGCTGGGCACACTGATGTCGGAGGCGGGGATCGCCTCGACGCTCGTCCGCAAGATCGTGGAGTTCGGCGGTGAACGCCCCTCCGTGGTCGCGGTCGGGGTGTTCGTGGTCGCGATCCTGTGCGGGAGCATCACCGGCTCGGCCCCCGCGGCGATGCTCGCGGGCGTCGTCGGCATCCCGGCGATGATCGCCGTCGGTGTCACACCCACCGTCGCGGCGGGCACGGTCCTGGTGGGCATCGCCGCCGGGCTGCCCCTGGAACTGATCAACTGGCAGTTCCTCTCCGACGCCATCGGCGTGCCGGTCTCCACCGTGCAGCACTTCCAGCTGCGGATGTTCCCGATCGCCCTGGTCGGCGGGCTGGCCTACATCCTGGTCGAGATGCGCCGCAAGGGCGCGCGCCACACCTGGGCCGTGCGCGTCCCGGCCCCCGCCGGGGGCGGCGGGCCGGACCGGCCCCGCACACGCCGCGAACGCGCCGCCGAGCGCCGCCGCCGACGCGGGGACGCCCCCTGGTACGCGCTCGTCACACCGCTGGTCCCGATCGTGCTGGCGCTGGGGCTGGAGATCCCCATCGTGCCCTCGCTGATCGCGGGCGTGGTCTTCGCGCTGGTGACCGCCGTGCCCTGGCGGGACATGACCGCCACCGCGCTGCGCACGCTCTACCAGGCGTTCGACGTGGCGGCCCCGCCCATCGTCCTGTTCATCGCGATCGGGATGCTCCTGGCCGCCGTCAACCTGCCCGGTGCGGTCGCGGCGCTCAGCCCGGTGGTCACCGCGATCAGTCCGGGCAACCCCTGGCTGTTCGTCCTGGTCTTCGCCCTGCTGGTACCCCTGGCCCTCTACCGCGGGCCGATGAACATCTTCGGCCTGGGCGCGGGCGTGGCCGGGGTGCTCATCTCCGGCGGCATCTACCCCGCCCCGGCGGTCCTGGGCATGATGGCCTCCTACGGCCAGGTCCTGGGCGTCTCGGACCCCACCAGCACGCAGACGGTGTGGGCGTCGCAGTACGCCGGGGTCCGCCCCGAGCGCTCCATGCTCTCGACCATCCCCTACACGTGGGTGATCGCGGTCGCGGGCCTGGTCCTGACCGCGGCCCTCTACCTGCTCTGAGGGGTCGTGCCCGGCGCGGCGCGGAGTCCCCGTCCGGGCGACGCCCCGCCCCGTTACCCCATATCGCCGGTGCCCCGCCCCCGGCCCGGCGGTGAGGGGGCGGGGGGGGGAGGAGTACGG
>NZ_JBHXQY010000021.1:0-74745 GCF_042716955.1 Nocardiopsis sp. NPDC058631
CAACCATACGCCCTCTTCCGAGATCAAATTCTTTTTCGTGGGGTGGTAGTTGTTTATATGAGACTGGTCTGCGTGGGCCCCACCACACGAACACGCAGCAGAGGGGAGTGGTGTGAGACCCCTTGAAAACAAAAGAACAAAGTGTTTTTATGTACTCATACTTTCGAAGGAGCCTCCCCCGTGGACCTGATCGCCGACTTCGCCGCCTGGGCCTGGCCGCGCCACCTCAACCCCCTGAGCTGGTACATCCGCCCCCTGTTCTTCCTCCCCATCGCGTACTTCTGCTGGACCCGCCGCCCGCCGGCCCTGTTCCTGACCATCGCCGCCATGCTGTCGAGCTTCTTCTGGTTCCCCGAACCCGAGGAGACCGACCCGGCCATGGCAGGGGTCCTGGCGATGGAGGAACGGCTGTTCACCGACCCCACCTGGGTCACCTGGACCAGCCTGGCCCTGATCCTCCTCCTGATCGGCGGCCTGTGCGCGGCCTTCTGGTACCGCTCCCTCGGGTGGGGCCTGCTCGTCATCAACGGCGGACTGCTCGCCAAGATCGCCTGGACCGTCGCCAACTCCGGGTCGGACGGACTGGCCACACTGCTGCCGCTGGGATCGGGCATGGTGGTCATGACCGCCGTCGTCGTCCTCGTGGCCCGCCGCCGAGGACTGCCGCTCTCCCTGACCGGGGCCCGGCGCGGCGAGCGACCCACGCGAACAGCCACACGGTGACCGCGGGCACCGACGTCGAGAAGGGGACGGACATGCCACCGGCGTTCTCACCGCAGGAGAAGGCACGCATCACCGACCTGCTGCTGGGGTCGGGGGAGGCCCTGTTCACCACACGGGGTCTGCGCAAGACCTCCCTGGAGGAACTGGTCGCCCCCGCCGGCATCGCCAAGAGCAGCTTCTACGTGTTCTTCGACTCCAAGGAGGCCCTCTACCTGGAGCTGATGCTGCGCCGGATGGCCGACGTGAGGCGCCGCGTCATCGACGAGGCCCTGACCTCGACCGACGACACCGAGGAGGCGCTGCGCCGCTTCCTGCGCGCCACTCTGGGCGTCCTGGACACCGACCCCCTGTACCGGCGGCTCATGACCCACCCCGAGGAGATGGACGCCGTCCTGCGCAAGGCCGACCCCGCACGGCTGGACGGGTTCCCCGACAACCCCGTGCACGCGCTGAACGCGTTCGTCACCGCCGGACTGGAGGACGGGCAGCTGGCCCCGGCCCCTCCCGCCGCCGTCGTCGGAGTCCTCCAGGCCGTCATGCTGCTGCCCATGAACGCCGACCGGTTGGCGGCACCCGGCTCCTACCAGCAGACGCTCGACCTGCTCATCGACATCATCGCCCGCGGTCTGACCGCTCGAAGGGAATGACGTGCACGCCCTGCTGCTCACCCACGGCACCCGGGGGGACGTCCAACCGTTCCTGGCCCTGGCCCTGGCCCTCGGCGCCGCCGGACACACCGCGACGGTCGTCGGACCGCAGTCGTACGCTCCGCTCGCCTCCGGGTACGGGGTGCCCTACCGCCCCGTGGACGACGGCCCCAACGCCCTCATGGACGACCCCGGCATGAAAGGGGTGATGGAGACGGGGCTGCGCGGTCTGCGCGGCGCCGCCCACACCGCGGCCCTGCTCCGCGAGATCACCCCGCGCCTGCGACAGGTGTACGCGGACATGGCGGCCGCGGTCGACCCGGGCGCCGACGTCGTCGTGCACATCCCCGGGATGCCGGGCGGCCACATCGCCGAACACCTGGGGGTCCCGGCGGTTCCGGTGGCCCTGCAACCCTCCTGGGTCCCCACCCGTGCCTTCCCCGCTCCCGGGGTCCCCTGGCCCGAACGCGCCCCCGGAGCGCTCAACCCGCTCACCTACAGGCTGGCCGCCCTGGCCCTGCGGGGGCAGCGCCGCGTGGCCGAGGAACTGCGCCTGGACCTGGGGTTGGCCCCCCGCCCCGGCCGGCACGACCCGCTGCTACGGCCGGACGGCGCGCACGCCACCGTGCTCCACGCCTTCAGCAGACACGTGATGCCCGCAGACGCCCGGTACCCGGCATGGGTGCGCACCACCGGCTTCTGGGCCACCCCGGCGGACCTGGGATGGGAGCCCCCGGCCGAACTGGAGGAGTTCCTGTCGGCGGGGGAGCCCCCCGTCTTCGTCGGCTTCAGCAGCCTCCCCACAGCCGACCCCGCGACCACCGGCCGCGTGGTCACCGCGGCCGTGCGCCGTGTGGGTACGCGTGCGATCGTCGCCGCCGGTCACGGCGGGATCGACGCCACCGATCTCGGGGACGACGTGCTGGTCATCGACAGGGCGCCGCACGAACGGCTCTTCCCCCGCTGCTCGGTGATCGTCCACCACGCCGGGGCCGGGACCACGGGAGCCGCGGCGGCCGCGGGGCGGCCACAGGTCGTGTGCCCCTTCTGGGGGGACCAGCCGTTCTGGGCGGAGCGCGCCCACAGGGCGGGGGCAGCCCCCGCTCCCCTGAACGGTCGCCGTCTGACCGAGCACGCACTGGCGCAGGCGCTGACCGACGCCCTCACCGACCCGGGCATCGCCGCACGTGCCGCGGAACTGGGCCGGCGGGTTCGCACCGAGGACGGCGTGGGAACCGCGACCCAGATCCTGGAGGAGGCCGTCCGGTGAGCGGGCGGCCCCCACCTCTGCCACTCGCCGGTGGGACCGAGCGCCACCGGACAGGAGGGTGGCGGCCCCGGGTCCCGGCCGACAGCGGACGGCGCCGTGGTCCCGGGGCGGGATCCGCCCCGGGACCAGGAGGGGATCAGGCGTCCGAGGTCTTGCTGGGGACGGGCTCCGGGGCCCAGCACTGCACGTTGCGCAGCCCGGGAACCCTGTCGGAGGTGAAGACCGGGTCCAGCCCCTGGCGGCGCTGGTCGGTGTAGTCCTTGAGGAGTTTGCCGGCGATGCCGGCGAGCGGGACGATCGCGGCCAGGTTGACCAGGGCCATGAAGCCCATGGTGGTGTCCGCCAGCGTCCACACCAGCTGGATGGAGCCGATGGAGCCGAGGAACGTCGCCACCAGGAAGACCCACTTGTAGGCGGTCAGCAGCCGTTCGCTGGAGTTCAGGAAACCGATGTTGGACTCGCCGTAGTAGTAGTTGCCCAGGACGGAGGTGAACGCGAGCAGGAAGATGATCACCGTGAGCGCGTGCACCGCCCAGCCGCCCAGACTCGCCCCCAGGGCGTCCTGGGTCATGGTCGCACCGAGGTCCTCCCCGTAGGTGGGGTTGGAGACCAGGATGATGAACGCGGTGATGGAGCAGACGATGACGGTGTCGAAGTAGACCCCGAAGGTCTGCACGAGCCCCTGCTTGACCGGATGGCTCACCGACGCGGTGGCACCGGCGTTGGGCGCCGAGCCCAGGCCGGCCTCGTTGGAGAACATGCCGCGACGGACACCCTGGATGATCGCGGTTCCCAGGCCCGCCGCCGCGATCTCACGGAGACCGAAGGCGTGGCTGAAGATCAGGGCGAGGACGCCGGGCACCTTGTCGATGTTCAGGGCGACCACGGCCACGCCGAGGATGAGGTAGAGCAGGGCCATCAACGGCACCAGGGCCTGGGCCACCCGCGCGATGCGCTGGATCCCACCGAAGATGACGGCGCCGGTGAGGACCACCAGGCCGAGGCCGATCACGGCGGGGAGCCAGGTCATGCCGTCGGTGTCGGCGCCGAACTCGGCGGCCGAGCCGACGAGCGTGGTGGAGATGGTGTTGGACTGCACGGCGTTGAAGACGAAGCCGAAGGTCACCGTGATGGTGATCGCGAAGACGACGCCCATCCAGCGGCGCCCGAGCCCGTGGAGCATGTAGTACGCCGGGCCGCCGCGGTAGCCGTCGCGGTAGGGGACCTTGTAGAGCTGGGCGAGGGTGGACTCCACGAAGCTCGCGGCTCCCACCAGGAGCGCCATGATCCACATCCACACCACGGCGCCGGGGCCGCCGACGGAGATGGCGGTGGCCACACCCGCGACGTTGCCCGTGCCCACGCGCGCCGCCGCGGAGACGCAGAAGGCCTGGAAGGAGGAGATCGATCTCGAACCGTCCGCGCCTGCGGGGGAGGCGGACCCGCCCAGGGCGCGGAACATGTCCGGAATCAGCCGGAACTGCACCAGGCCGAGCCGGACACTGAAGTAGAGGCTGGAAAGGGCCAGCGCGAGGATGACGAGCGGCCAGAACAGGTCGTCGTTGAAGGCGCCGATGGCGTCGGCCAGTTGCTGCATGAGCGCGGTCTTCTCGATTCTTCGGTGGTGGTCGGGGTGAGGGGGCACGCGGATCCGGCACGTTCCCGGAGGCCGGTCGGCACCGCGTACCCGGAGAGGGGTCGCACGCGGGAGGCGTTTCCCGCACGCGCGGCGGCTCCGTCGCCGACCGGCCACCGGCGGGGACACCGCGAATATCCGCGGGGTTCCCCGGTGATGGCAGGAGGGCGACGGAGCCGACCGGGCTTCCCGGCACGCCAGGTGTTCCGGGCGCCACTCATCGTGGCCTTGGGGACACCCCTGTGTCCAGGGTGGCCGTGTTCGGGATGCTTCGGACGGCTTTCGGCACAGGACGCACCCTCATCGGAATCGCCCGCTTCGCCGTGGGCGTTCCTGCCCGGACCCGCCTCGCGGACGAAGCGGGCCCGGGCGACCGCTCCTGTCAGGTTGTGACGGTCTCCTCGGACTTGGGGCCGGCCTTCGCCGCGCGGAGCTCGGCCTCGACACGGTCGAAGTCCTCCTCCATCTGCGGGGTGACCTTGGCCAGCCCGTTGAACACGAAGATCGCGACGAGGCTGAGGATGACGGCCGGCACCATGGCGTACAGGCCGATGCCGAGGTAGGCGGTGTCGACGATGTCCCACAGGATCGCGGTGGTGCCGCCCGCGAGCATGCCCGCGAGCGCCCCGGCCCAGGTCATCCTCTTCCAGAACACGGCCAGGACGAGGATCGGGCCGAATCCCGCACCGAACCCCGCCCAGGCGTAGCCGACCAGGTCCATCACCGACTGGTTGCCCCACAGGGCGATCGAGGCGGCAGCCAGGGCGACGACCACGACGGTGGCGCGGCTGATCCACAGCAGGGTCTTCGGCTTGGCGTCCCGATCCACGAAGGCCCTGTAACCGTCCTCGGTGAGTGCGGAGGCCGCGACCAGGAGCTGGGAGTCGGCGGTGCTCATGACGGCGGCGAGGATGGCGGCGAGCAGCAGTCCGGCGACCAGCGGGTGGCTCAACGCCTCGATGAGGAGCGGGAAGACCTGTTCGGGGTTGTCGAGCGGGGACTCGAAGTAGGCGATGCCGATGAAGCCGATCGCCACGGCCATGACCATGGCGCTGACCGCCCAGGCCACGCTGATGGTGGCGGCCTTCGGGATGTCCTTCACCGAGCGGATGCCCATGTAGCGGGAGAGGATGTGGGGCTGGCCGAAGTAGCCGATGCCCCAGGCCAGCCCGGAGAGGATGACGACCCAGCCGAGGGTCTCGGTGCTCGCCCACTGGCCGAGGTCGGCGTCCAGGGAGACGCCGCCGAAGGCGGAGAGGAGGCCGGTGCTCTTGTCGGACACGCCCTCGCTGAGGCCGCTGAGGCCGCCGAGCGCCGTGACGGCCAGGACCGGCACGACCAGCAGCGCCAGCCACATCATCACGGCCTGCACGACGTCGGTGTAGGAGACCGCGAGGAAGCCGCCGAGGACGGTGTAGAGCACCACGATGCTGACGCCGATGGCGATGGCGGGAGCCGGGGACAGGCCGAAGACCTGGTCGAACAGGGCCGCCATGGCGACCAGCCCGGACGCGACGTAGAAGAAGTAGAAGACGATGATGAGGATCGCCGAGACCCCGCGCAGAAGGCGGGTGGGGTCGTTGAAGCGGTTCTCCAGGAACGAGGAGAGGGTCAGCGAGTCGGAGTCGCCGCCCGCGCGGGCATCGGTGACCCGCTCGGTGTACACCCGCAGGCGGGGCGCCAGGAGAATCCAGCTTCCCGCGAAACCACAGGCCAGGCCGACGGCGATCCACGCCTCGCCCAGCCCGGAGACGTAGATGGCCCCCGGCAGACCGAGCAGCAGCCACCCGCTGAAGTCGCTGGCGTTGGCACTCAGGGCGGCCACCCAGCTGTTGAGCTGTCGACCCCCGAGTACGAAGTCGGACTGTGAGACCGTGCGCCTGTAGGCCCACAGACCGATGGCGACCATACCGGCGAGGTAGACGCCGAAGGTTCCGATCGACCAGAGCATCGATTCGCTCAAGACCGGCCCCTCCTTTCCCTTGCGCGCGCAACTGGTGTACTCGCGCGCTGTTTACGGACATTGCTCGCGATCATTACCCTTCGTTCACCGGGTCACAACGGCTGTGCGCGGAACCACACTGCTTTGAGACCTGGCCGAGTCCCCGCCCTGCTCGGCTTGTCCGCACGAACATGCGGGCACCTCCCCCTTTGTCTGATCGGACAGGGGCGGGGCCTGCGGCAGAACCACAGACCTCCCGTGTGACCCCGTCGATCCCACCGACAACTCCGAGGACCCCCATGGCCGAACAGGTCGTCACCGTCGAGAACCTCCACGTGCGCTACCGGGGCGCCGACAGGCCGGCGGTCGAGGGGATGAGCTTCTCCGTCACCCGGGGGGAGGTGTTCGGCTTCCTCGGCCCCAGCGGAGCCGGGAAGTCCACCACCCAGCGGGTACTCACCCGTCTCCTGCGCCGCTACGAGGGTGAGGTGGGCGTCCTTGGCAGGCCCCTGCGCGACTGGGGAGCGGAGTACTTCGAACGCGTCGGAGTGGGGTTCGAGCTCCCCGCGGGGTTCGGCAAGCTGACCGCCCGGGAGAACCTGTCCGCCTTCGCGTCCCTCTACCGGGGCCCGGTGGAGGATCCGGACGCCCTGCTGGAGCGGGTGGACCTGGCGGACGCCGCGAACCGGAGGGTCACGGACCTGTCCAAGGGCATGAGGATGCGCCTGAACCTGGCGCGGGCGCTCGTCAACCGCCCCGAACTCCTCTTCCTGGACGAGCCCACCTCCGGCCAGGACCCGGTGCGCTCCGCCCGGCTGCGCGACGTGATCCGCGAGGCCGCGGAGGGCGGCTGCACGGTCTTCCTCACCACCCACGACATGGCCACCGCCGACCTGCTCTGCGACCGGGTCGCCTTCGTCGTGCGGGGCAGGATCGCGGCCGTGGACACCCCCCGCGGGTTCAGGCTCCGCCACGGCAGCCCCGGGCTCGTGGCCGAGATCAGGGGACAGGGCCCCAGGGAACTGTCCGTGGAGTCCCTCGCGGACGACACCGAGCTCCTGGAGCTGCTCAGGGCGGGCGAGGTCGAGACCCTGCACACCCGAGAGGCGTCCCTGGACGACGTCTTCGCCGCCGTCACCAGGGAGACGCTGTGAACCGGCTGCTCGCGGCGACCCTCCTGGAGGCCCGGGTGGAGTTGCGCTACGGCATCGTGCCCGTCGCCGCCGCGCTCGGCGCCGTGTGGACCGTCGTCCTGTTCCTCGTGCCCGCGGGGGCGGCCGGGGCCGTGGCGCCCTACCTGCTGTTCCTCGACACGGCCGCCTTCGGCGCGCTCTTCGCTGCCGCCCTGATGCTGTTCGAACGTATCGAGGGCACCCGCCAGGCACTGGCGGTGTCCCCCCTGCGCAGCGCCGAGGCGATCACGGCCAAGCTCACCGTGCTCACCGCACTGTCCCTTCTCATGGCCGTGCCCCTGATCGTGGTCTCGGTGCGGGACCGGCCCGCCGACGTCCTGGGGGCGCTGGCCCCCGCCCTCGCGGGGGTCGCGCTCACCGCGCTCCTGCTGCTCACGCTGTGCCTGGCGATCGGGGCGCGCACGAGGGACCTGTCCGGTTTCCTTCTGGTCGTCCCCCTCGCCGTCGCACCGCTGGTCCTCGTGCCCCTGGTGCACATCTCCGGGATCGTCGAACACCCGTTGACGTACGTGGTCCCGACCACCGTGGGCGCCGATCTCATCCGGCTGGGGACCGACCCCGCGTCGGTGGGGTCCGGTCCCGCCACCCTGGGCGCGGGCACGGCCTACGCGCTTTTGTGGGTGGTGTCGGGGATGGTCGCGGCGCGCCGTGCCGTCGACCGCGGGGCCGACCCGGCCCCGCCCCCGCGGACCGGCACGGGTGGCCGCGGCCCCTCCGTCCACGCCCCCGCCGTCGGCCGCGGCGCGCTTCCGGCCGTGGTGCGCTTCGCCCGCGTCGACCTCTTCGGTACCGGGCGCGATCCGCTGTTGCTGCTCATGTTCTGCGCGCCGGTGCTGCTGGCCCTGGTCATCCGCCTCGTCTTTCCGCCGGCCGCGGGTTTCCTCCGCGACTCCCACGGGTTCGACCTCGTGCCGCACGCCCCGGCCGTCCTGGCGGCGCTGGTCCTCCTGCACGTGCCGATGATGTTCGGGGTCGTGGGCGGCCTGCGCGCGATCGAGGACGCGGACGAGAACGTCCTCCTCGTCCTCCGGGTCTCCCCGCTACCGCTGTCCGCCTACCTCGCCTACCGGGCGGCCCTGGTCGCCGTCCTCTCCCTCGGGGGACTGGCCGTCGCGCTGCCCGTGAGCGGGCTCATGGCCGGAGGGTGGTCGGCGGGCATGGTCGTCGCCCTGGTCCTCGCCGGACTCCAGGCGCCGCTGCTGCTGGTGGGGATGACCGCTCTGGCCGCGAACAAGGTGGAGGCGATGGTGGTGGTCAAGGGCATCGGCGCCGTCATGGTCCTGGTGCCGGTGGCGGCCTGGGTCCTGCCCGGCCCCTGGAACCTCCTCCTGCTGCCGCTCCCGCCCTCCTGGTCGGCCCTGGCGATCCCCGAGTACGCTTCCGGTCCCCTCGGAACGTGGGCGCTCCTGGCCGGAGGCCTCCTGGTGACCGCGGTCGCGTCGGCGGGACTCGTCCGGCGCACCCTGAACCGGATCGGCGACGGGTGAACAGGCTCCGTGGCGAGCCGGGCACGGTGGGGCGCGGTCTCGGACCCTGCGGGCACGCGGAGGACGCCCGGTCCCCGTACCGAGGCGCGACGGACGCGCACCGGACCGCTCAGTTCCCGGTGAGGCCGACCCGTTTGAGGTAGGCGTCGCGGGAGGGCAGGAGGTGGGCCCGGCACGTGCGTGCCAGGAGGTCGCGGTCCCCCTCGCGCAGCGCGTCCAGCATCCGCCGGTGCTCCTGCCGGCTGAGGCGCAGCGACTCCGGCGAGGTGACGGTGACCGAGCGGATGGCGTGGGCGACCCGGGCGGCCCGGTTGATCGCCTCCGTCAGCGCCTCGTTGTCCGACAGCGCGAACAGCCTGCGGTGGAACTCCGTGTTCGCGGTCACCACGGCGCGCAGGTCGTTGGCCTCGACCGCGGCGTCGTGGCGCCGCTGGGCCCCGGCCAGCTCCTCCAGGCGCGCGGGCGGGACGGGGAACTCGATGAGCTCGGCGGCCGACACCTCCAGCAGGTCGCGCAGGGCGTAGAGGTCCCGGACCTCCTTCGCCGTGAACGACCGGACGAAGGCCCCGGCGTTGGGACGCCGCTCGACCACGCCCCGCGCCTCCAGGATCTGGAGCGCCTGCCGCACGGCGTGCCTCTTGGCCTCGAACCGGGCCATCAGCTCGTCCTCGACGAGGCGTTCGCGGGGGAAGCGGAGACCGATGACGATCTCCTCCTCCAAGAGGTCCGCCAGCCTCGTCCCGGTCAGGCGGGAAGCGGGGGCGGCCTCGGCCGTCTCGGGCATCTGTGTGCTCCTCTCCCGGCCACGTAGGCCTTTGCGCTGGTCCGGATCCAACGGTACTTGCGCTGGGCACACGTCCTGTGGTTCGCTCTGCGGTGTTCATCACACATATTATCAATAATGAGGTCGATAATGCTGGACGGACCTCCCGGACTCCGGGGCAACCTCACCAACTACGGGGACAGCGGGTTCGCGCTCTTCCTGCGGAAGGCGTTCATCAAGGGCAGCGGGTACACCGACGACGCCCTGGACCGCACTGTCGTGGGCATCGTGGACACGGGCAGCGGGTTCAACCCGTGCCACGGCAACATGCCCCAGCTCATCGAGGCCGTGAAACGCGGGGTCATGCTCGCGGGCGGCCTGCCGGTCGAGTTCCCCACCATCTCCGTGCACGAGGCGTTCTCCCAGCCCACGAGCATGTTCCTGCGCAACCTGATGTCGATGGACACCGAGGAGATGATCCGCGCGCTCCCGGTCGACGCCGTCGTTCTCATCGGCGGCTGCGACAAGACCGTACCCGCCCAGCTCATGGGCGCGGCATCGGCCGGAAAACCCGCCATCCAGCTCGTCACCGGGTCGATGCTGACCGGCTCACACCGCGGCGTCCGGGTCGGCGCGTGCACCGACTGCCGCGCCTTCTGGGGCCGCTACCGGGCCGAGGAGGTCGACGAGGAGGAGATCGCCGAGGTCAACGGGCGCCTGGTGGGAAGCGTGGGCACGTGCTCGGTCGCGGGCACCGCCAGTACCATGGCGTGCGTGGCCGAAGCCCTCGGCGTCTCCCTCCCGGGCAGCGCGACCCCTCCCGCCGTCACCGCCGACCGCACACGCTTCGCCGAGATGACCGGCACGCGCGCGGTGGAGATGGCCCATGAGGGCCTGACCGTCGACAGGATCCTCACCCGGGGTGCGTTCGAGAACGCCCTGCGGGTGCTCCTCGCCCTGGGCGGCTCCACCAACGGCCTGGTCCACCTGGCCGCCGTGGCCGGCCGGCTCGGCTACTCCCTGGACCTGGACCGGTTCGACGCCATGAGCAAGGAGACCCCGGTCCTGGTCGACCTCAAGCCGGCCGGCGACCACTACATGGAGGACCTCCACCGCGCGGGCGGCGTCCCGAGGCTCCTGCTGGAACTGCGCGACCTGCTCAACACCGACGAGCTCACGGTCACCGGCCGCACCCTCGGCGAGGAGCTGGACCGGGCCGCGGCCCCCTTCCCCCAGGAGGTCATCCGCGCGCGCTCCGCCCCCGTCTACCCCGCCGGCGGAATCGCGGTCCTGCGCGGCAACCTCGCCCCCAACGGCGCGATCATCAAGCAGGCCGCCGCCGACCCCGGCCTCATGGAGCACCAGGGACGCGCGGTCGTCTTCGAGGACTCCGAGGACCTCGCGCGACGCATCGACGACGAGGACCTGGACGTGACCCCCGAGGACGTGCTGGTCCTGCGCGGCATCGGCCCGATCGGCGCCCCCGGTATGCCGGAGGCGGGGTACATCCCCATCCCCCGCAAGCTGGCCCGGCAGGGCGTGAAGGACATGGTCCGCGTCTCCGACGGCCGCATGTCCGGGACCGCGGCAGGAACGATCGTCCTCCACGTCTCGCCGGAGTCCGCTGCCGGAGGGCCGCTCGCCCTCGTCCGCGACGGCGACACGATCCGGCTGAGCATCAGTGAGCGCCTCATCCACCTCGACGTGTCCGAGGACGAGCTCGCCGCACGCTCCCAGGAGCCCCCACGGGCCGCCGCACCCCGGCCGGGGCGCGGCTACCGGAAGCTGTACGTGGACCACGTCAACCAGGCCGAGCAGGGCTGCGATTTCGACTTCCTGAGATCGGAGACCGACCGGGGCGCCGTCCCCGGGGCTCCCTCGGCCCCAGAGGCGGACGGCGGAGGAACACATGTCTGAGACAGCCTGGGTTCTGACCGCCTCGGTCCTGGCCGTGGTGTTCCTGCTCCTGCTCATCATCAAATTCAGGTTCCAGCCCTTCGTCGCCCTCCTGGTCGCCGCGATCACCTTCGGCCTGGCGACCGGTACGGCCCCGCTGGACCTCGTCGAGCAGATCGTCGACCGCATGGGCGGCGCCCTGGGCCAGGTGGCCCTGATCATCGGGCTCGGCGCCATCTTCGGTGAGGTGCTGCAACGGGCCGGAGCCGCCGAGCGACTGGCCGCGACCCTGGTGGACCGGGTCTCCGACCGCTATCTCGCCTGGGCCCTGGGCCTGGCCGGGTTCCTCGTCTCGATCGCCGTCTTCATCGACGTCGCGATCGTCATCCTCGTCCCCCTGCTCTACGCGGTCGCGCGGCGTACGGGCCGGTCCCTGCTGTACTACGGCATCCCCCTGTGCGCGGGGCTGAGCGTCACCCACACCTTCATCCCGCCCACCCCGGGGCCGATCGCCACCGCGGGCATCCTGGGGGCCGACCTCGGCCTCGTCATCGTCTACGGCGTCGTGTGCGGCCTGCCGGCGATGGCGGTGGCGGGACCGCTCTTCGGCCGGTTCATCGCCAAGCGCATCTTCGTCCCCGTCCCCGCCGAGGCCGTGAGCGTCACCGCGGGGGCCGGTCCGGCGGAGGAACCGCGCGAGGGCAACGGTTCCGGAGAGGGTTTCGCGGGCTCCGGCGGTACGGACGGCGGCGCGGCCGATCCGCTGCCGAGCTTCGGGTCCGTCCTCGGTGCCCTCCTGCTCCCGCTGGCCCTGATCCTGGGCGGAACCACCAGTGGTCTCCTGCTGCCCGAGGGCGACCCGGCCGCCACCGCGCTCGGGTTCGTCGGCCACCCGGTGATCGCGCTGCTCATCACCTGCCTCTACACCCTCTGGTTCTTCGGGGTGCGCAAGGGGCGCTCCGGTAAGGAGCTCCAGGAGATGGCGACCAGGGCCCTGGCCCCCGCGGGCGTGATCATCCTGATCACCGGTGCGGGCGGCGTGTTCGGCGGCCTGCTGGTCGACTCCGGCCTCGGCGAGGTGCTGGCCGCCGGGATGCAGATGATCAACATGCCGATCGTGCTCTTCGGCTTCCTCGCGGCCGCGGTCATCCGCATCTCGCAGGGCTCCGGCACCGTCGCCATGATCACCGGCGCGACGCTGACGGCACCCCTTTTGGAGACGATCGGGGCGAGCCCGTCGCTCGCGGCCCTGACCTGCGTCGCCATCGCGTGCGGCGGAACGGCGTTCTCCCATGTGAACGACTCGGGCTTCTGGATGGCCAACCGCTATCTCGGGATGTCGGTCGGGGACACCCTGCGGTCGTGGACCGTGATGAAGACGCTGGTCGGGCTGACGGGACTGGCCGTGGCACTGGTCCTCACCCTGTTCGTCACCTGAACCGCCGACCGGGTTCCTCCGCCCGCGGAGAGGCCCCGTCCGGCCCCGACGGCCGGACGGGGCCTCGGGCGGTTTGTCAGAGCGTGAGGAGCGCCTTGGTGGCGCGGCGTTCGTCCATCGCCCTGTAGCCCTCGGCGGCATCCTCGATCGGGAGGGTGAGGTCGAAGACCGCGCCGGGGTCGATCCGGCCGGTCATGATGAGGTCGACCAGCTCGGGCAGGAAGCGGCGCACGGGCGCCGGCCCCCCGAGAAGGTTCACCGTGGCGAAGAACAGCTCCAGGCCGTCGAGTTCGACCCCGTGCGAGACACCCACGTAGCCGACGTGCCCGCCGGGTCGGGTGGCGCCGATGGCCTGTGCCATGGACTCCTGGGTGCCGACAGCCTCGACGGTGGAGTGCGCGCCGTATCCGTCGGTGAGCTCCCTGATCCTCGCGGCGCCCTCCGCGCCGCGCCCTTCGACGATGTCGGTGGCGCCGAACCGCCGGGCGAGCGCCTGCCGGTCGGTGTGGCGGGACATGGCGATGATCCGCTCCGCACCGAGGCGCTCGGCGGCCAGGACCGCGAGCAGTCCGACCGCCCCGTCGCCGACCACCGCGACCGTCTTGCCGGGCCCGGTGTCCGCGGCGACCGCGCCGAACCAGCCGGTGCCCAGAACGTCGGAGGCGGCCAGGAGGCTGCGGGACTGCTCGGGCGTCGGCTCGCCGGGCACCTTGACGAGGGTGCCGTCGGCGAGGGGGATGCGGGCGTACTCGGCCTGGGTGCCGATCGAGCCCATCATGACCTGGTGGACGCAGCGGGACTGGAAACCGGACCGGCAGATCTCGCAGGTGTTGTCGGAGGCCACGAAGGAGCCGACGACGAGGTCACCCGCCTCGATGTGGCGGACACCGGGGCCGACCTGCTCGACGACGCCGATGTACTCGTGGCCCATCGGGGTGGGGCCGTCCTGCTGTTCGAGACCGCGGTAGGGCCACAGGTCGGAACCGCAGACACAGGTGGCGGTGACGCGGATGAGGGCATCGTTCGGTTCGATGATCGCGGGGTCCTCGACGTCTTCGACCCGGACGTCCCCGGGACCGTGCATGACGACGGCGCGCATGGGTGCTCCTCGGTTCTCGGCTTCTCGAAACCTTCTCCACAGCACCACCATGCCCGCCCGTAGGCGTTTCCTACCTGGTAGGAGAGCTACGCGGCCCCTCACACCCCCTCCGCCTCCCGGGAGGATGTCGCGAACGCAATCATTCGGGCAAGGGGTGTCTGCGGATGGTGGCCCCGGGTACTGGAGTCCTGCGTTCCTGAGCGGAACGGTGAGAAGGAAGCAGGTCAGAGCATGTTCCGACACACCAAGTACCTCCAGTGCGAAGCCAAGCCCGAGGCCCCCGACGCCCTGTACGCCATGAAGTTGCAGGAGCTCATCGGCGGCGCCTACGGCGAGATGACCGTCACCATGCAGTACCTGTTCCAGGGATGGAACTGTCGCATGGAGGGCAAGTACAAAGACCTGATCATGGATGTGGCGACCGAGGAGATCGGCCACGTGGAGATGTTGGCGACCATGGTCGGGCGCCTGCTGGAGGGAGCGCCGTCCGACACCGTCGCCGAGGCGGTGAAGGATCCGGCCGTCGCCGCCATCGTGGGCGGGATGAACCCGCAGCAGGCCATCATCGCCGGGGGCGGGGCCGTACCCACGGATTCCGCCGGTACCCCGTGGAACGGCAAGTACATCGTCGCCAGCGGGAACCTGCTCGCGGACTTCCGTGCCAACGTGGCGGCCGAGGCGCAGGGCAGGTTGCAGACCGCGCGGCTGTACAACATGACCGACGACCCCGGGGTCAAGGAGATGCTCCAGTTCAACCTGGCCCGGGACACCGTCCACCAGAACATGTGGATGGCCGCCATCGCGGAGCTCCAGGAGGACGGGTTGGAGGGCGAGATCGCCCCCAACGCCCTCATGGACGTGGAGGACCAGGAGCACGCCAACACCATCTGGGGCCTGTCGGACGGAACGGCCGCGGCCCAGGGCCGGTGGGCCTCCCGGCCCGCCCCCGACGGCGAGCACGAGCTGCGCTACCTGGACCAGCCCGACCCGCTCGGGGGGCCGGCCTCCGCGCCCCCGCCCGACCCCAAGCTCTACGGGACCTTCGCCGGCCCCGGCGGTGAGGGTTCGCAGAAGGGGGCCTCCCGGGCCACCAAGAGCGGCAAGGGGCTGGCCGGCAAGGTCAAGGACGCCCTGGAGTGAGATCTCTGCCGAGGGTGTGGACACCGTCGCGCCGTCGGCGGGACAGGTGTCCACATCTGCGGGACGGCCGGGCAGGTGCCCCGCGGTGCGTACACCGCCCGGTCCCGGGCGACACGGCCGCCGGCCTCCCGAAGAGCGCTCCACACCCGTGAAAGGCCACCCAGGATCCTGCCCGAACCCCGCGGCCCGCCCAGTGAACGACTGCTCCTCTCCTTCGTGCTGTTCGGCGCCGCGGCCTGCCTGACCCTGGACCGCCTGTGGGCGGAGCACGTCCTGGGCCGCTGGCAGGGGGGAGTCGTCGCTGTCGTCGGCGGACGGGTCCGGCGACGCGCCGTGCCGCGCAGCGACGCCGTACGGCCGGGTAGGTGTACATGCTGGCCAAACCTGGCCATAGCCTGCGAAAACATCTCACCCAGGTTCTGTGGCCTGCCAAGATGACGCTTCCAACAGCCCTCACCCCTGGAGCGCCCATGCCACGACCCGCCTCGCGCGTCACCGCCATCGCCGCGGCAGCCGTCACCGCCCTGTCCCTGCTGTCGGCCCCCGCACAGGCCGCCTCCTCCAGCGGGGCGCTGACGGTGACCCACGTGCGCGCCAACTCGGCGGGCACGGACACCAAGAGCAACCTGAACGGCGAGTACTTCGTCATCAAGAACACCAGCACCAAGACGGTGAACCTGAGGGGGTACGTCCCCGACATCACCAGCAACACCTACGGCCGGGTCCTGCCCTCCTACAACCTGCCCGCGGGGGCGGTGGCCTACGTGCGCACCGGCAGCGGCACCAACCGCCGCGACGCGAGCGGCAACCACCAGGTCTACCGCGGCTACGCCCGTCACGTGCTGCCCAACGACGCCACCGGCCGCAACCCCGACCTGCGCCTGAAGAAGCCCGGAAGCGCGGACAACAACTCCTCGAACGGGTCCATCAGCTCCTGCAACTGGGGCAGGGCCGCCAACGGCACCACCTACCGCTGCTGACCCGAAGCCCACCGGCGCCGTGTCGGCGCCACCGGGCCCGCCCTTCCCCGGGCGGGCCCGGCCCCCGCCCCGACCGGTCACCCGGAAATCCCGACACCACCGCCGGTACCGGATACCGCTCCGGCGGCGATCGGACCGTTTCGGCCACGCGGCGGACATGCGGTGTGGTAGGTCTCGGGGGACACCCCGGGAAAGGTGGGACGTTGGTCAAGATCGCGCTGGTCTGCGGAGACGGACTCCCCGTCAGCGGCCTGCTCACCGTCTTCCGCAACGTCGTGACCCGCTTCCACGGGCGACCGGACCCGCACGAGCCCGTCCCGGCCGACCTCGGCTACTCGTGGCGCCCCGACAAGCCCGCCTTCTTCCCCCACGGCGCCGGAGCGGACTGCTACCCGCCCTGGCTCCGGGTGAGCCGGGCCCGGCCCTGCGCGGGACCGGACCTGGCGGGGGAACTCCTCGACGTGCGGCGGCAGGTCGCCCGGACCGACGCCCTCGGCCCCGGGGAGAGGGCACACCTGCACCGGCGCGTCGAGGCCCTGGCCGGGCCCTACGAGGCCTACTTCTCGGAGTGGCTCCACGAGCACGACGTGGACTGGGTGGTGGCGGTCAACATGACCCTCTCCGACGCGGTCCCGGTGACCCTGGCCCTGCACCGCGCCGCGAAGGAGCGCTGGGGCGGCGGACGCCCCGGCGGAGTCCTCTTCTGGGACCACGACCTGTTCGGCAGCTACGCCGTGCACGAGGGCGACGAACGGGTCTACCCCCCGGCCCCCAACGAGTTCACCCCGCTGCCGGGCGGGCACCCCGCGCACCGCTGGGCGGTGGTCTCGGAGGCACTGCGCGCCGAGGCCCGCGGGTACCCCACCCCGCTGGAGCCGGTCACGGTCCCCAACGTGCTGCCCGAAACTCCCCCCGAGGGGCTGCAGGACCGGCACACGGAGTTCCTGGAGCAGATCGGCGCCGCGCCCGGCCGGCCCCTGCTGCTGGTCCCCGTCCGCGTCTTCAGGGTCAAGGGCGTGGAGATCTCGGTCCGGCTCTTCTCCCGCATGCGGCAGGTGAGCCGCGAACAGGGGCGGCCCGAACCCCTTCTCCTGGTCTTCGGCGACCTCGGCGAGGATCCGGACTACACCGAGGAGGTGCTCGACGAGGCCGCGCAGGAGGGGGTGCTGGACCACGTGCGGTTCCTGGACGGGGTGCCGTTGCAGAGCCACCGGGGGACGGGCCTGCGCTGGCGCCTCGACGAGGTCGACCTTCTGCGGGTGAGCGCCGCCACGGGCGGAGGGGTGCTGTTCACACCCAACCGCCCGGACGTGGAGAGCGTGGGGCTGGGGCCCGCACTCGCCACCGTCGCGGGCCTGCCCAGCGCGGTCGGCGACTTCCATGCCTTCTCCGACATCTACGGCGACGCGTTCCTGTGCGCCCGCCTGCACGGGGACGGCGACCTGAGCAGGACCGCCGAGGAGATGCTCGGGCTCATGCGTGCCCGGGTGGGCGGCGAACCCTGGTTCGCCGAGGCCATGCGGCGGAACAGGGCGAGGATGGACTCCCACTTCCCCGTCGGGCCGTGGCGGCGGCTCTGGGAGGAGCTGGCTTGCGGGGCGGAAGGGGCCGTCCCGGCGCCGGAGGACCCCACTGGCGCATGAACGCCGTCCCGCCCATGTGGCCCTCGGCCACCGCGGCGGGGTCCACCCAGTACGGGTACCTCTACCTGACCGCGCCGCCGGAGGGCACCGCCGAGCTCACCTCCGACGCCGGACCCCTCGGGATGCTGGAGGGCATCCCGATCGAGGACGACCAGGCGCCGCCCTCCGGCGGGGCAGGCCCCGGTGCGGGCCCGTCCCGGAGCGGTCCCGCGACCCCGGCGGAACCCGTGGCACTGACGACGCCGACAGTTTGTCAAGTATGTCGAATCGGCGGGCGTCCGCGAGACGGCGGTCGGGCCCCGTTCTCGTGTGCCACACGGCGCCGAGTGCGCAGAAGCAACGGCATCGGCCGGAGAGGGCCTCAGTCGGGGAGGTCGTTCGAGCGGGCGGAGCGCAGGGTCAGCGCGGTGAGCAGGCCGACCACCGCCACCCCCATCACCCAGTACGCCGGGGAGACCGGGTTGCCCGTGGACGCCACCAGCTGGGCCGCGATGTAGGGGGCCGTGCCGCCGGCGACGATGGTCCCGATGTTGAAGCCGAGGGAGACACCGGTGTAGCGGACCGCCCGCGGGAAGAGTTCGGTGAACAGCGGGAACGCCGGAACCTGCAGTGCCGCGTTGAGGACCATGAACACCAGGTAGACCAGCCCCACGACCAGTAGTCCCGAGGCCTCGGACATGGCCAACAGGATGGGGTAGGCCAGCAGGACGTACCCGACGCACCCCGTGGTGAGCACGGTCAGGCGTCCGAAACGATCGGTGAGCATGCCCATGAACGGCATGCACAGGCAGGCCAGTCCGATGACCGCGGCCGAGAGCCAGTACACGTGCTGGGAGTCGTGGCCCAGGTCGTTGATCAGGTAGACGTTCATGTAGGTCAGCCCGACGTACCCCGTGCCGTTGGTGGCCACGGCCAGACCGATGACCTTGAGGACCGAACCCGAGTTGCTCCGCAGCACGTCGACGAAGGGGCTGCGGGTCACCTCCGCCTTGGCCTCCATCTCCCTGAAGTCGGGAGTGTCCTCCAGTTTGAGCCGCGCCCACAGGCACAGGAGCGTCAGCGGGATGCACAGCAGGAACGGGAGGCGCCATCCCCAGGCCGACATCTGGTCGGGGGAGAGGAGCCCGACGACGATTCCGGCCACGGCCGCGGCGACCGCGAAGCCCATGGTCGAACCGGTCGGCGTGAAGGCGCCGAAGAAGCCGCGCAGTCCGGGCGGTGAGGACTCCGCGATGTAGGTGGCCGATCCGCCGATCTCGCCCCCGGCCGAGAAGCCCTCCGCCATACGGACGATCACCAGCAGGATCGGGGCGATGATGCCGACCTGCGGGTAGGTGGGCAGCACGCCCATCAGGGCGCAGCACAGGCCCATGCTGACGACGGTGGACACCAGCGCGACCTTGCGCCCGCTCCGGTCGCCGAGGCGGCCGAAGAAGATCCCGCCGAGCGGCCGCATCAGGTAGCCGGACCCGAACACGGCCAGGGTGGCCAGGATCGACGTGGCGGGGTTGGAGCTGGGGAAGAACAGCGGGGCGATGACGACGGCCAGGAACCCGTAGACGCTGAACGCGTAGTACTCGATCAGGGTTCCCACCCCGCCGGCGATCGCGGCACGCAGCGCGGTGCGCCGGTCGCGCACGGGTGCGCCGGGGACGGCGACGGCCGGGGGGTTCCCGGCGCTCTCTGAAGAGGACAAGGCGATACCTCCTGGTGAGGATGGAGCTCGGGCGTCCGACACGAGCTCTCGGGGGATGGTGCCTCCCGGTGGGCCCGGGGAGGCGGGGTGGGGCGCCGTCGTGGTGCTCCCGCCCGTCGGTGCGGTGGGTCGAACGTGCCGGTCAGCCGGCTGTGCGTGCCCGGCGGTGCTCGTCGAGGAGCAGGTTCAGGCTCCCGCCCGCCTCGATGACCTTGACCACGCGCTCACTGAGCGGTTCCCCGGTCAGTTCGACGCCCTGGCCTTCGAGGCGGACGACGGGGCGCCGCCAGTCGACCGAGACACGGTCCCACCTGCGGACGGCGCGGGTGATACCCGGAACGGTCAGCAGCGGCATGCCGTTGTAGGTCTCCCCGCGCCAGAAGCCCGGGGAGAAGGACTCGGCGACGACGGCCGTTATGCCCAGGTTGCGCAGCGCGACCAGCGGCGGGTAGTGCGGGTGCCCGTAGCCGAAGTTGCGGCCTCCGACGACGATGTCGCCGGAGCGCACCTCGTCGGCGAACGACGGGTCGTAGTGCCGCATGCACACGCTTCTCAGCACGTCGGGGTCGTAGTGCTTGATGTTCTCCACGCCGATGACGAGGTCCACGTCGAAGTCGTCCCCGAAGATCCAGGCGACGCGGCCCTCGATGGTGTCGGGCGGGGGCAGCGGACTCATGGGCCCGTCACCTCCCGCACGTCGGAGATCTCCCCGGTCAGGGCGCTGGCGGCGACGGTGTAGGCGGATCCCATGTAGATGTCGGCGCCCGTGTCGCCCATGCGCCCGGAGATGTTGAGCACGCCCGTGGACACGCAGTTCTCCCCGGCCCGCAGTGGTTTCTGGTAGCCGAAGCAGAAGTCGCAGCTGGACGTGGCCACGGCAGCCCCGGCGTCGCGCAGGACGTCGAGCAGCCCCTCCTCCTCCGCCTGGCGGTGGATCACGGCCGAGGTGGGGACGACGTTGAGCTGCACGCCGTCGGCGACCCTGCGGCCCCGCAGCACCTGCGCGGCCGCGCGGATGTCCTCCAGCCTCCCGCTGGCGCAGGACCCGATGAACGCCTTGGTGACGGGGGTGCCCTTCAGGGCCGAGACCCCCCGGGTGTTCCCGCCCCGGGCCGAGCCGGGCAACACGATCTGGGGTTCCAGCTCCGAGAGGTCGATCTCGTGCACGCCGGTGTAGACCGCGTCGGGATCGCTGTACAGCGGTTCGGGGACGGTGTCGGACACCTTGCGGGCGTAGTCCAGGGAGAGTTCGTCCGGGTTGAAGATCGCCGACACCGCGCCGGTGAACATCGCCATTCCGCACAGGCCCTGCCTGCGGTCGATGCTCATGGAGCGCGCGCCGGGCCCGGTGAACTCCATGACCTGGTGGGCGCAGCCGTCGGCGCCGAGCCGGGCGATGATGGTGTGGATCAGGTCGCGGTTGTCCACCCCCTTGGGGAAGCTGCCGGTGAGCTCGAACCGCACCGACTCCGGCACGTCCAGGAAGATCCGGCCGGTGACCCATGCCTCCAGGAGGTCCCGCCGCACTCCCCAGCCGAGAGCCCCGAAGGCGCCAAGCCCGCTGACGTGGCCGTCGAAGTGGATGAGGAACCTGCCGGGGAGGGCGTACCCGAGTTCGGCGGCGACCTGGTGGCCGATCCCCGCGGCCTCGTGCAGGGTGATCCCGTAGAAGTCGCACCAGTCCCGGGTGACCTGGTGGACCGCCTCCTCCTTGGCGTCGCCCCTGGTGAGCATGTGGTCGATGAAGACCAGGTAGCGCTCGGGGTCGTCCAGTTCCGTGATGCCGAAGTCGTCGTGCATCTGACGGAACATCACGTCGGTGTATCCGGGGAAGTCGTAGGCGATCATGTGGTCGGGCCGGAACGCGCGGTTGTCGCGCGCGCGGACCGGGGGGCCCTGGGCCGCCCGGCCGAGGATCTTCTCGGTGATGGTGTGGCCCATGCTCAGGCTCCTCCCCGGGCCGCGGGCAGGTAGGCCTTCTGCGCGGCCTCCACCTCGGCGAACCCGATCAGGTCGACGAACTCGTGGTGCGGCAGGGCGTCGGCGCTCACGTCCGCGGGGGGCTCGCCCGCCGCCAGCCGGCCCAGGGACTGGCGCATGGCCCCGGCCGCCGCCAACAGCACCTGGGTGGGCAGGAGCGCGATCGCGACCCCGACCTCCCCGAGCACCTGGGGGGTGAACTCGCGCTCGGTCCAGGTGGAGGCGGTGAGCGTGGCAACGAGGGGGACCCCCGCGACCTCCCGGCACCTGGCCCACTCGGCGGCGGTGGAGAAGGTCCTGGTGACCGGCATGACCATGTCGGCCCCGGCCCCGGCGTAGGCCTGCGCCCGGCGCAGCGCCTCCTCGCCCCGGGCGTCGGTGCGCGCGATGACGAGGACGTCGTCCCCGACGGCGTCCTTGACGGCGCGCACCTTCATGGCCCCCTCCTCCCGTGGGACCAGGGGTACCGGGTCGCCGACGCAGAGGGGACAGCGCTTGGGCGACTCCTGGTCCTCCATGAAGACCGCGGCGACCCCCGCGTCGCGGAAGCGGCGGCCCGTCCTGGCGGCGTTGACCGCGTTGCCGTACCCGGTGTCGATGTCGGCGATCAGCGGGAGACCGCTCGACTCGCGGATGCGGCGGGTGGCCTCAAGGTTCTCCGACATGGTGTAGAGCTCGGCGTCGGGGTACCCGAGGGCCGCGGAGACCGCGAAGCCCGAGGCGCACAGGGCTGGGAAGCCGGCCTGCTCGGCGAGGCGGG
Organism: Nocardiopsis sp. NPDC058631; assembly: GCF_042716955.1. Taxonomy (NCBI): domain Bacteria; kingdom Bacillati; phylum Actinomycetota; class Actinomycetes; order Streptosporangiales; family Nocardiopsidaceae; genus Nocardiopsis; species Nocardiopsis sp. NPDC058631. The sequence continues at coordinate 22,294 of NZ_JBHXQY010000021.1, forward strand.
CGGTGAGTCCGTCCCACACCCCCGGGGCGTAGACGACTCCCTCGTCCATCAGCTCGCGCAGTCGTTGGGAACCCATCGCGTCTCCTTTCGTATTGCGGAACGCGTTTCAAAAGGAGACTAAGGAGCGCTAGAATCTTGTGTCAAGGGTCACTCCCATCTGTAATCCAGCAGACACAGGCGTGATCTACGTGCCGAAACGCATCGCATCAGCGGTGCGCTCCGGCTCCGAGGGTGTTCGAGTCCACGAAAAATGGAACGCATTCCGGTCCACCACGAAGAGGGGAAACCGCCATGATCTCCGCGATGCAGACCGAACCGCTGGGGCTGCACCACGTCTTCGAGCGGGCCGAGGCGGTCTTCGCCGACCGGGAGGTCACCGGCCGGGAGCCCGACGGCATCAGCGGTCTGGACTACGCCGAGCTCTTCTCGGGGGCCCGCGGGCTGGCCGAGGTTCTGGTCGGCCTCGGGCTCCGACCCGGCGACCGGGTCGCGACCTACGCCTGGAACACCCTGGACCACATGCGCGCCTACGTCGCGATCCCCGGGGCGGGCATGGTCATGCACACGGTGAACATCCGCCTCGGTGCCGACGAGATCGCCTACACGCTCGCGCACGCCGGCGACCGCGCGGTGCTCGTGGACGGCTCCCTGTGGGAGTCCTGGTCCGCCGTCGACCTTCCCGACACGGTCGAGCACGTGCTCGTCATGGGGGAGGCCCCCGCGCTCCCCGCCGTCCAGGGCGGCGCGGCCGTGCACCGGCTGGAGACCCGACCGGTCCCCGAGCAGCGGGGCTGGTGGCGTCCGCGGGACGAGAACGAGGCCGTGGGCATCTGCTACACGTCCGGCACCACCGGCCGCCCCAAGGCCGTGGTCTACAGCCACCGGTCGGTCTACCTGCACGCGCTCACGCTGTGCGGGACCGACGCGTTCGCCATCGGCCACCACGACGTGGTGCTGCCGGTCGTGCCGATGTTCCACGCGAACGCGTGGAACCTGCCCTACGCCGGCCTGGTGGCGGGAGCCGGGCTGGCGTTTCCCGGGCGCCACCTGGACCCGCTCGGCCTCACCGGGTTGATCCGGGACGCCCGGGCGACGTTCGCCGCCGGCGTGCCCACCGTATGGGCCTCCGTCGTCAGGGCGCTGAACGAGGAGCAGGTACCCGGCGACGCGCTGTCCACCCTGGACCGGATCGTCATCGGCGGTTCCTCCGCGCCGGAGAGCCTGCTCGACGCGCTCACCGGTCTGGGGATCCGGCCCGTCCACGCCTGGGGCATGACCGAGTGCTCCCCGGTCGGACTGGTGGCCTCGGACCCCTGCACCTCCGACGGGGCGGCGCGCTCGGCCGCCCGGCGCACCCAGGGCCGTCCCCTCCCCGGTCTGGCGACGCGTTCGGCGGCGGACGGGCGCGAGGTCGCCCGGGACGGTGCCGCCGTGGGGGAACTGGAGATCAGCGGGCCCTTCGTCGTCGACCACTACCACGCCCCCGAGAAGGACGACAGCGCGTCCTTCACCACCTCCGCCGACGGGCGCCGCTGGCTGCGCACCGGGGACATGGTCACGGTCGACACCCGGGGGTACGTGACCCTGGTCGACCGCGCCAAGGACATGGTCAAGTCCGGAGGGGAGTGGATCTCCTCGGTCGACCTGGAGAACAGGCTGACCGCCCACCCGCGTGTGAGCGAGACAGCCGTCATCGCGGTCCCCGACGAGGTCTGGGGCGAGCGGCCCGTCGCCGTCCTTTCGAGCGTGGACGGTGAACCCATCGACCCGGACGAGCTGCGGAGCTACCTCGGGGCACAGGTCCCGCGCTGGCAGCTGCCCGACCGGTTCGTGGTCGTGGACGACGTGCCCAAGACCAGCGTGGGCAAGTTCGACAAGAAGCGGATGCGCGCGGAGTACGGTCATGGGCGCTGAGCCGGCGGGAGGCCCCGCCCCCGGGGCCGGGGCACGGTGTCGGAAGTGCCGTGAATCGGCCATTACGCTGTCATCGATGACGGAGCGTGCGAGGAGGTCTCCTCAGTGGCGATGATCGACGGTGAATCGGCCGCTGATCCCAAGGGCACGGTCAACGCGGTGCTCCGTGCCTGCCGGCTCCTGGAGTGCTTCACCCACGAACGGCCCGCGCTCACCCTGGGTGAGCTGGCGGAGCGCACCGGCCTGAACAAGGCCACCACGCACCGCCTCCTGGCCACCCTGGTGCAGGTCGGCTGGGTCAGCCAGCGCGCGGACGGCGCCTACAAGGTCAACATGCGGCTGTTCGCGGTGGGATCCGTGGCGCTGGCCGAGCTCAACCTGCGTGACGAGGCCGCGCCGCTGCTGCGCGACCTGTCCGCGCGCTTCGGCCACACCGCCTATCTGATGGTGCCGTCCGAGGACGGTGCGGTCTGTATCGACCTCGTCGAGGGAGCCGGGCCGCTGACCGTCAAGAAGATCACCGTCGGCAGTGTGCTGCCCTTCCACACGGCGGCGGGGCCGATGACGATGCTGGCCTACTCCTCCGCACTGCGGGAGCAGTGGTTGTCCCGGCCGCTGCGCAAGTACACCCCGCACACACTGACCGACGCCGAGGTCCTGCGGGGGGAGCTCAAGAAGATCGCGTCCGAGGGCTACACCGTCAGCGACGAGGACTTCCTCCAGGACGTGGGCGCCGTGGCCGCCCCCGTCTTCGACTCCTCCGGGGCACTGGCCGCCACGGTGAGCCTGGGCGGCCCCGCCACGCACTTTCGGGGTACGGGCCTGGTCGGCGTCATCGCGGCCGTCCGCGAGGCGGCGGCCGAGCTGTCGCTCCAGCTGGGGGCCCAGGGCCGGAGCGCCTGAGGGCGGGGGCGCCGGACCTGACAGGCTGCCCGGTGGTCACCCGAGACGGGCGAGGAAGAAGTCCCGGACGTCCCCGGCGAGCAGGTCCGGTACCTCCATCGCGGCGAAGTGGCCGCCGCGCTCGAACTCCGACCAGTGTCTGATGTCGTACAGCCGCTCGGCCAGCGGCCGCACCGACTGCGTGATGTCGTGCGCGAACACCGCCACCCCGACCGGTACCAGGCACGGCTCGACCCGCCGCGGAGCGTCGCGGTGCAGCCGTGCCGAGGAGGCCGCGGTGGCGGTCAGCCAGTACAGAGAGACGTCGGTGAGCATCCGATCGTCGCTGATCGGCGCACGGGGGTCCGTCCACTGGGCGAAGCGCTCGGCGATCCACGCCAGCTGGCCGACCGGGGAGTCGGTCAGCGCGTAGCCGATGGTCTGCGGGGTGGCGGCCTGCAGAGCCTGGTACGGCGGCCGGTTCGCCATCAGCTGCCTGATCCTGTCCAGCCGGGCCCCGTCCTCCTCGGACAGTTCGATGCCGGCGTCCGGGTCAGGGCGGGTCGGCAGGTAGTTGACGTGCACCCCGACCACCTGCTGGGGCGCCACTGCTCCGAGCGCCATGGAGATGCCCGAGCCGAAGTCGCCGCCCTGGGCGCCGTAGCGCTCGTACCCCAGGCGGCGCATCAGCTCGGCCCAGGCCCGCGCGATCCTGACCACGTCCCAGCCGCGCTCGTGGGTCGGTCCGGAGAAGCCGTACCCCGGGATGGACGGGATTACCAGGTGGAAGTCGCGCGACAGCGGCTCGACCACGTCGAGGAACTCCAGGAACGAACCGGGCCAGCCGTGGGTGAGGACCAGCGCGAGCGCGTCCGGGTTCGGCGACCGGACGTGGACGAAGTGGATGTTCTGGCCGTCGATCTCGGTGGTGAAGTGCGCGAGTTCGTTGAGCTCGGCCTCGTGCTCGCGCCAGTCGTAACCGGTGCGCCAGTGTTCGGCCAGTTCCCTGAGCCGCGCCAGCGGGAAGCCGTAGTCCCAGCCGGCGTCGGCGACCTCGTTGGGCCAACGGGTGCGGGCGAGCCGGTCGTTCAGGTCGTCGAGGTCGGACTGGGGGATGTCGATGCGCAACGGCGTGATCATGGTCCTGGCTCCGGGGGTTCATTCGGCACGCAAATATTGGTGCGACAAACGTTTGGAGGCCAAACGATACCATAACCGTTGGTGCCACCAACGGTTTGTTAGACTCGGGGCATGGAGAACCCGTCCGAGAAGACGACCGCCGGCTGGGAGAGCACGCCGAGCTGGCTGCTCACCCAGAACGCCAACCACGCGCACCGCCTGGTGGCCGAGGGTTTCTCGTCCGTCCGCGCCCGCGGCTACCACTACCGGCTGCTGGCGGTACTGGAGGAGTCCGGCCCGGCCAGCCAGGCAGCGCTGGGCCGCCGTAGCGGCATCCACGTCAGCGACATGGTCGCGACGGTCAACGAGCTCGCCGATCGCGAACTGGTCGAGCGCGCCCTGGACCCCTCCGACCGGCGGCGCAACATCATCTCCCTGACCGTCGCGGGCACGCGGCAGCTGCGGCGACTGGAGGAGCAGCTGGCGAAGACCCAGGAGGAACTGCTGGCTCCGCTCTCACCCGAGGAGCGGGAGCGGTTGACCGAGCTGCTGTCCAGGCTGCTGGACCACCACAACCGGCGGACCGACGCCCCCGAAGAGCCGCGCTGACCGCGAACGCGCTCAGGGGCCCCACCGGTCCGCCGGTGGCAGTCCGGTGGGGCCCAGGAGGACCGTCACCGGTGACCTGCTCATCACGCCCGGTTCTGCCACTGCGGGCCCGATGGACGCGTGGTCATGAGGTGAGGGACGTGGTCCAGGACTCCCCGTCCGCGGCCACGTAGCAGAAGGCCTCCTGGATTCCGTAGTCCCACGCGTCCTGGGTCGGCGCGATGTAGCCGACGAAGTACGTGTCCGGTGTACGTGCGGGATCCAGGGCGCGTTCGCTCATGGGGCTGCACGTGTCGTCGATGTCGGCGTAGAAGGCGGCATCTCCGGGCCAGTCGTTCGAGGAGGGGGAGTAGGAGCCGATGACCTGGGCGTTGTGTGGCTCGTCGCAGGAGGTGAGTTCGACTTCGTAGAACACCGAGGTCGGAGGGTCGACGAAGCAGTCGCCGGTTTCCAGCGTGCACACCGTGGCATACCCGGGCGAGGGCTCGCAGAGCTCGGCCGGTTCGGGGGCTTCCCCCGCGCCGGTGGAGAAGGAGGGATCCGTGCTCCCCGAGGAGTGGGAACTGGGCTCCGCCTGCGCGACGATGGCGGCCGCGGCCGTCCATCCGAGGCCCCACAGCCCGGCGGCCAGGAGCCCGAGCAGGGAGAAGACGACGCTGAGCGCCTTGGCGGCAGCGAATCCGGTTCCGGCGGTCGGAGCGGCGGGGACCGCGAACCCGGTTCCGGCGGACGGGGTGAAGGAGGCCGACGTCTCGGTGAACGGCGGTGTGAACGGTGTACTCGGCGCAGCCGACTCGTAGGCCGGAGGCGGGTACATGTCAGCTGTGGGGCCCCACTGCCACACGGGCCCGTCCGGTGCGATCGGCGCGGCCTGGTCCGCACCCGGGGGAGGGGCGGGGGCGGACGGTCCGGCCTGGCCCACTGATCCCTCGGGTACGGCCGTCGCCGGGTCGGCGCCGGACTCGGCCGGCCGGGTGGACTCAGCGGGTCTGGCCGTACTGTTCGCCGCGGCGGTGGAGCCGGTGTCGGCCGAACCTGCGGGGCCGGCCGTTCCTGCCTGCGGTGCCGCGGCCGTCGGCGGTCCTGCGGAAGTGGTCGCCTCGCGCCCCGCCTGATCGAGGCCCGGGGCCTGCGCCGAAGACGGCGACCGGAGCACCTGGTGGAGGGCGAGGAGCCCGAACACGATGGCGATGGGGATGGGCAGGATGAGGAAGCCCAGCAATCCCAGGACCAGCGCCGCGATGGAGAACCCGCTGATCTTCTGCTCGTGGAGGTTGTTGTGCACGGTGTGGTGAACGTTGTGGTGCGTGTTGTCGCCCATGTGGATCGGGCCCTGCTGGTTGTTGCCCACGGTCACGTTGTGGTGGCCCGAGACCGTGGTCCTGTACGCCTGCACGTTCATGGCGGCCAGGTCCCTGGCCAGGTCCGGGTCCTCTCGCAGGGCCTGCCTGATCCGGTCGCGGAGTTCCTCGGCGGCGAGGGGGTCCTCCGGTGCTCCGGCGAGCCTCCTGACTGCGTCTTCGATCTCCGGTGTGCTCTTTCCGCGCCTGAGGAGGGCGGCCAGCATCCGCTGACCGTGCCGCACACTGCTGTTCGCCGCCGTGTCCTCGGGCCTGGACAGCACCGCTTGTCCAAAGGCGCCGACCGCGCTTCTCACATACGCAGACACCTGGAAGGCGAGTGTCTCGACGTCCATCAGAGCTGCTTCCCCTCGGCTTCGGGGGCAGGCGTCACGATGCCGGCCTCGCCGATCCTCCGCTCGTGGAGGTTGTTGTGCACGGTGTGGTGCGTGTTGTCGCCCATGTGGATCGGGCCCTGGTGATCGCCGCCCACGGTCACGTTGTGGTGGCCCGAGACCGTGGTCCTGTACGCCTGCACGTTCATGGCGGCCAGGTCCCTGGCCAGGTCCGGGTCCTCTCGCAGGGCCTGCCCGATCCGGTCGCGGAGTTCCTCGGCGGCGAGGGGGTCCTCCGGTGCTCCGGCGAGCCTCCTGACTGCGTCTTCGACCTCCGGTGTGCTCTTTCCGCGCCTGAGGAGGGCGGCCAGCATCCGCTGACCGAGCCGCACGGTGCCGTCGGCCGCCGTGTCCTCGGACCTGGACAGCACCGCTTGTCCAAAGGCGCCGACCGCGCTTCTCACATACGGAAACACCTGGGAGGAGAGTGTTTCGACGTCCATCGAAGGGGGTTTCCATTCGGTTCCGGGGGCGGGTGTCGCGATGCCGCGGGGCCCCAGCTTCGGTAAGGGGTCACCACTATAACGATGCGGTGCGCGAGAACAAGGCAGAATTCGACCACAGTCGTCCGAGCACCGAGAAACCAGAGGTCTTCCGGGCTGCGGAGAATGCATGAACGGGTTCTGATCTGGAACAACGCCTCTCGGGTCGACGGTCCCGTTCCCGTGTCCGGAAGCGGTCAGGCAATTGCGAAATCTTCTCAGGCCGGTCCGGTCTCCGGTTTCACCGCGAACCTGACGAAGGTCCTGAACAGGAGAGACCCCGGAATGGACGAAGGGACTCACGCTCATTGGGGCCACCGCGGATGCAGGGCTCGTGCGCGTTCCGTTTTGCTGAAAATTGTCAGGTTAAGGTGGGTTTCGCATTACTGGGCAGGTAGGCGCGTGATCTGTGTATTCGATACGCGGCGTACCCGGGCAGCCCTGCGGTCGCAGAGGGCCAGGTGCCGTGACGGTCCTGTCCCAGCGGGCCCGATCCGCGATCGCCGAACCACCCGGCCTGTCCACGCGCGGATTCCACGCGTGGACAGGCCGGGGGTCGTTCCGTGACGGTCAGAGGCCGGTGATCTCGGTCGACTCCACCACGCGGGCGATGCGCCAGAGCCCGACCCAACTCTCCGGGAAGACGGACTCGTCGAGCAGCGCGGAGTGCGCCCGCGGGTCGGGGTCGGCGCAGGCGTCGGCGCAGACGACCACCTCGTAGCCGACGTCGTGCGCCCACCGGGCCGTCGAGAGCACCGTGCCGGAGGTCGCCACACCGGCGATGACGACGCGGTCGACGCCGGAGGCCCGCAGCAGGTCCTCCAGGCCGGTGGTGGCGAACGCTCCGAGGGTGGTCTTGCCCAGCACGGGCTCGTCCCCGGCCGGTGCCAGCGACGGATGGATCTGGTCGCGCATCGCCTCGTGGACGACGTGGAACACGGGCAGTCCCGCGGCCCTGGCCGATGCCAGCGCGTTCGACGCCCGCTCCACGACGGTGGCGTCGTGGCTGAAGTTGTCGACGATGTACGTCACGAAGTCCAGGGCGAGGAAGGCTGTTCGCGCGCTCGTTGCCTGGTTGTCCACGGTCATGGGGGCTCCTTGGCCGAGGAAGCCGCAGGAACCGTCTCCATGGCCCGAGACGGCCTCGCGCTTCCACGGGGTTCGCGGGATCTCGTCGGCACCACATCTCCACCGGCCACGCACTACAATCGGAGAGGGCGCCCCGCTTACGCTAGCATAAGCGGACACAGCGCCCCGCTTAGAGTCCGTACGACGAAGGAGACCGACGTGGAGGCGGAGAACCGACCCCTGCGCGCCGACGCCCGCCGCAACCGTGACCGGCTCCTCCAGGTGGCCAGGCAGGCTTTCGCCCGCGAGGGGCTGTCCGTCCCGCTGGATGAGATCGCGCGCCGGGCCGGGGTGGGCCCGGGCACCCTCTACCGCCACTTCCCCACCAAGGAGGCGCTCTTCGAGGCCGTCGTCCACGAGCGGCTCCGGATGCTGGTCGACCGGGCCCGCTCCCTGAACAGCTCCGACGATCCCGGAGCGGCCCTGTTCACGGTCATCGGCAGCGTCGTCGCCGACGCCGCGGAGAAGGCCGACATCGTCGACGCCCTGGCAGGTGCGGGCGTCGAGGTCCGCACAGCGGTCGCCTCGACGGCAGCCGACCTGCGCCGCGAGATCGGCCGTCTCCTCGCCCGCGCCCAGGACGGCGGCGCGGTCCGCGACGACATCGGCACCGCGGACCTCATGGCCGTCATGTCCGGCGTGCTGCTCGCCCTGCGCCACCCGGGCAATGACGGCGCCGATCCGCAGCGGACCCTGGCGATCCTGTTCGACGGGCTGCGGGCCGCACCACGGGTGGACCCGGAGGGCGGCCCCTGTTGACCCCCGAGAGGTTCGGCCGGGCCACTCCCCGCCCCTCCCTGTCCGCCCTGTGCCTGCCGGAACGGAGGATCGGAGTCCGCCCCGTCAGCGGTCCCGGCGGTCGTTGAGCCGGGCGGCCCTGCGCGTCAGGTGGTCGCGCTCGGCGAGGTTGGGCGCCTTGAGGGCCGCCTCGGCGTACAACCGGGCCGCCTTCGCCAGGTCCCCGTCGCGCTCGTGGAGGTACGCCGCCACCGCGCAGTGGCGGGGCAGGGAGTCGTCCAGCTCCCCGAGCGCGGCCAGACCGGCGCGCGGTCCGTCGGCCTCGCCGACGGCCACCGCTCGGTTGAGGCGGACGACCGGGTTGTCGGTCAGGCGCGCGAGCTCGTCGTACCACTCGACGATCTGCACCCAGTCGGTCTCCTCGGCGGAGGGCGCGTCGGCGTGGAGCGCCGCGACGGCGGCCTGGGCCTGGAACTCGCCCAGCCGGTCGCGGGCGAGGGCCGCCTGCAGGATCTCGACGCCCTCGGCGATCGACCCGGTGTCCCACCGGTCGCGGTCCTGCTCGGCGAGCGGGACCAGGCTGCCGTCGGGCGCGGTCCGGGCGGGGCGTCGGGCGTGGTGGAGCAGCATGAGGGCGAGCAGGCCCGCCACCTCGGGGTGGTCGATCGCGGCCGCGAGCTGCCGTGTGAGGCGGATGGCCTCGGCGGCGAGGTCGACGTCGCCGGAGTAGCCCTCGTTGAAGACCAGGTAGAGGACGCGCAGAACCGTGGCGACGTCGCCGGGCCGGTCGAACCGCCCGGCGGAGACGGTGCGCTTGGCCCGGCTGATGCGCTGTGCCATGGTCGCCTCCGGCACCAGGTAGGCCCGGGCGATCTGGCGGGTGGTCAGCCCGCCGACGGCGCGCAGCGTGAGCGCGACCGCGGAAGCCTGTGTCAGCGACGGGTGGGCGCACAGGAAGTAGAGCTGGAGGGTGTCGTCCACCGCGGCTGCGGGGCCGGGCGCCGGCTCCTCGTCGGCGAGGTCCTCGCGCCGACGGCGGGCGGTGTCCGCCCGGGTCGAGTCGAGGAACCGGCGCCAGGCCACGGTGACCATCCAGCCCTTGGGGTCCCGAGGCGGATCGGTCGGCCAGGTGCGGACCGCCTCGACGAGCGCGTCCTGCACGGCGTCCTCGGCCGCCGCGAAGCCGGCTCCGCGGCGGACGAGGATTCCGAGCACACCCGGTGTGAGGCTCCGGAGGAGGACCTCGTTCACTGTCTCACTCCGTGATGGTGGGCGGCGCGGCCAGGAACGGGCGCACTTCGAGCCATTCGTGGATCGGCGCCCCGCCCGCCCCGGGGGCGGCCGACAGGACCCCGGCCAGCTCGACGGCGCGCTCGTAGCTGTCGACGTCGATCACCATCCAGCCGGCGATGAGGTCCTTGGTCTCGGCGAACGGGCCGTCGGTGACGGGCGAGCGCCCTTCGCCGTCGTACCGGACGAACGTCCCCTCGGGGGCGAGCGCCTGCCCGTCGACGAACTCGCCGCTCTCCTCCAGCCTGGTCGCGAAGTCGCTCATGTACTGCATGTGGGCCGAGATCTCCTCCGGCGTCCACTGGTCCATGGGCACGTCGTTGACCGCGGTCGGGGCGCCACGGTAGTGCTTGAGCAGCAGGTACTTGGCCATCGTGTTCTCCTCGGTGCTGGTGCGACCCATTGTGGTCGCATTCACCCCGGGGACGGAGCCGGGCACGGCTTCTCGACATCACCGGCCGAAGTCTTGTGGTTTTCGTGGACGAGTGCGGTTCCGCGGTCCACGGGGCCGTGGCGCGGGGGCGGGGCGGTGCGAGCCTGCGGGACCGGGGACGACCGGGCGAGCGCGTCAGGAGCGGAGTGGGGACGGTCCCGAGGAGACCGTCCCGCCGGGGTGGGCTCGTGCGGGCTCAGCCCTGCTCCCGCGCCTCCTGGTCCGCGGTGCGGGCGCGCTCACCGCGCAGGCGCTCGCCGAACTCCTCGGCCATCGCCAACTCCTTGCGCAGGGTCCGGCAGCGCTGGGCGATGGACTCCTCGAACGCGTCCAGGTCCGAGCTGAGGGCGGCGCGCTCGTCGTCGGCGGTCCCTGGCGTGTTCAGCCTGTCCAGGGACTGCAGGAGCTTGTGGGTCTCCTCCAGGGTGAAGTTCAGCGGCTTCATGCGCTTGATCAACTGGAGCCGGTCGACGTCGTCCTCGGTGTAGAGCCGGAACCCGCCCCGGGAACGGGCCGAGGGCTCGACCAGGCCGACCTCCCCGTAGTAGCGGATGGTCCGCAGGGACAGGCCGGTCCGCTCCGCGACCTCGCCGATCTGCATGTGCCCGCCGCTGGACATGACCGCACTCTCCTCGCATCGTCGCATCCCTCGCGCGAGACGTGTTCTCGCCGCGGGGCACCCTGTCGGGTAACGCTAACGCGTCCCTCACCGGTTCCCGGACGTCCGCGGGCGCGACGGTGGCGCGGGTCACCGCGCCTCGCGCGCCGGCAGGGCCACCGCACAGGCCGCGACCACGGTCTGCGCGGCTGCGAGGGCCCAGAAGGCGCAGCGTACCCGTCGCCGGACGCTCCGCCCCGGGACGCGGCCAGGGTGGCCAGCAGGGCCAGGCCCACCGCACCGCCGGCCTGCTTGGCGGTGTTCATGCCCGTCGGCGGTCTCACCCGGCTCGGCGCTCCCGGTGCGCCCGCACCATCTCCCGGTACCAGTGGTAGCTGTCCTTGGGCGTGCGCGTCAGCGTCTCGTAGTCGACCGCCACGATGCCGAACCTGCGGTCGTACCCGTAGGCCCACTCGAAGTTGTCGAGCAGGGACCAGACGAAGTAGCCGCGCACGTCGACCCCGGCCGCGATGGCGTCGGCGAGGGCGGACAGGTGGTCCCGCAGGTAGGTGACCCGGTCCCCGTCGTGCACGCGCCCGTCGGCCGCGGGCACGTCCGGCTCGGCCGAGCCGTTCTCGGTGATGTAGACCGGGGGCAGTTCCGGGTACCGGCGCCGCAGGTCGAGCAGGAGGTCGGTGAAGGACTCCGGGACCACGGGCCACCCCATGGTCGTGTGGCGCACGCCCTCGACCGCCACCTGCTCCACCCCGATGTCGACGGCCGTGCGCGTGGCCGCGTCGGGCAGCGGTGCGTGGCGCACGTGCACCGGGCGGTAGTAGTTCAGCCCGACGAAGTCCAGGGGCTGGGCGATGGTCGCCGCGTCCTCGGGGGAGCGGTAGCTCCCGTCGGCCAGCGGCCCCCAGACGGCGGTCTCGTTCTCGGGGTAGTGGCCGCGCAGCAGCGGATCCAGCCACACCCGGTTGTGCAGGGTCTCGGCGCGGTCCACGGCCTGCGCGTCCTCGGCCGAGTCCGTGGCGGGGATCAGCCGGTCCGGGTTGAGGGTGATGCCGACCTCCGCCCCGCGGCCGTGCCGTGCCGCCGAGTCCCGCAGCTCCCGGGCGGCCAGGCCGTGGGCCAGCAGCAGGTGGTGCGCGGCGGCCAGGGCGGGCGTGCCCTCCCTGGTGCCCGGTGCGTGGCGTCCCACCGCATGGCCGACGAACGCCGAGCAGTGCGGCTCGTTCAGGGTGATCCAGCGCCGGACACGGTCACCCAACCGGTCCGCCACCACCCGCGCGTACTCGGCGAAGCGCTCGGCGGTGGAGCGGACGCGCCAGCCCCCCTCGTCCTCCAGCGCCTGGGGCAGGTCCCAGTGGTAGAGCGTGGCCACGGGCTCGATCCCGGCCTCGCAGACGGCGTCGACGAGACGGTCGTAGAAGGCCAGCCCCTCCGGGTTGACCGCCCCCTTCCCGGTCGGCAGGACGCGCGGCCACGCGATCGAGAACCGGTAGGCGTCCACCCCCAGCTCCTGGAGGAGGGCCACGTCCTCCGGGTACCGGTGGTAGTGGTCGCAGGCGACGTCGCCGCTCTCGCCGCGGGCGACGCGGCCGGGCGTGCGGCAGTAGGTGTCCCAGATGGACGGCCCGCGGCCGCCCTCGGCGGCGGCGCCCTCGATCTGGTAGGCGGCGGTCGCGGCCCCGAAGACGAATCCGGGCGGGAAGACGGGCAGCTCTGGCATGGTCATGGTCTCTCTCCGATGGCTGTGTGCGGGGGAGCGGAACCGTGTCCGCGGTGGGGTACGGGGGAGGCGGGCGGGTCAGTAGCCGGCGGACTTGTCGACCACGTTCGCCAGCGGTCGGCCCTGGACGCGGCGCTCCAGGTTGTCGACGAAGATGTCCACCCCGCGGCGCCGCGTCGCGGCGGTCGTCGCCCCGTTGTGCGGGGTGACGACGACCTGGGGGAGGTCCCAGAAGGGGCTGCCCTGCGGCAGCGGCTCCTCGCCGTGGGCGTCGAGCCCGGCTCCGGCGATCCACCCCTCGGTGAGGGCCCGCAGCAGCGCCCGGTCGTCCACGATCCCGCCGCGCGAGACGACCACGACGAACGCCGACTCCTTCATCGCCCTGAGCTCCGTCTCACCGATCAGGTGCTCGGTGGCGGGGGTGTCGGGGGCCGTGACCACCACGAAGTCGGACTCGCCCAGCATCCGGTGCAGGTCAGCCGGTGCGTAGACGGCGTCCACACCGGGGGAGGGGCGGTCGGTGCGCCGCCGCACCCCCACCACCCGCATGTGGAAGGCCCGGGCCTTGGCGGCCAGGTCGAGTCCGGCGTTCCCGAGGCCGACGATCCCGCAGGTGAGGCCGTTGAGCTCACCGTGCTGGAAGCGCTCCCAACGATGCCCTGCCTGGGCCCGCGCCCAGCGGGCGGCGTCGCGGTTCAGCATCAGCATCAGCATCATGGCGTGTTCGGCCAGGGGTATCGCACCGTTGCCCGCGGAGGAGGTGAGGGTCGCCGGGTGCTCGTCCAACCCGCCCGCGAGGTCGGCGTTCACGCCCGCCGCCCAGCTGTGGATCCATCGCACGGCGGGAGCCGCGGCCAGCTCCTCCCCGCTGAGGGTCCCGGCGACCACGGTCGCCGACGCCAGGAGGTCGGGGCGCTCCCCGGGCCTGTCCACGAAATCCACCGGGGCGCCCGCGGCGGCCGTGCGGATCCGCTCCTTCTCCTCGGGTTCGAACCGTCCGCTCACGAGTACTGGTCCGTACTCGGGCACGCACATCACGTCCTTCGTTCGCTCTGGTAATTTTGGCCGAGATTGGTCCGACCGGTCCGGTGAGTATAGGGAAGGTGTGTGTCAGATGCCACAGGAGGGGCGTCCGGTCTTCCGGGCCGTCGAGCGGTCCAAGGTCTACTCCGCGGTCGCCGACCAGATCCTCGCGGGGGTGCGTTCGGGTGTCTTTCCCCCCGGCTCACCGCTGCCCGCCGAGCGCGTCCTGGCCGAGCGGTTCGAGGTCGGACGCGGTTCGGTCCGGGAGGCCATCCGCGTCCTGGAGCACGCGGGGGTGCTCGACGTGCGCGTGGGCAGCGGCACCTACGTGGTCGGCGACGGGGGCTCGGAGGAGAACGTCCTGCGGGCGCGCGCCGCGGTCGCCGGGGAGCACAGCCCGTTGGACCTGATCGTCGCCAGGGCCTCTCTCGAACCGGTGTGCGCCGAGCACGCGGCGATCGCGCGGACCTCCAACGACCTGCGCGTACTGGAGGATCTGGTGCTCCAGCAGGAGCGCGTGGTCCGCGAGGGCGCAGACCCCTCGACGGTCGACGCCGACTTCCACCTGGCAGTGGCGGCGGCCTCGCACAACAGCGTGCTCTTCGCCCTGGAGCGGACCCTGGTCGACCTCATGCGCGAACGCATGTGGAGCGAGCTCAAGGACCGCTCGCGCAACAGGGGCAACCAGGCCGAGCACTACCTCGAACACCACCGGCAGGTCTTCCGCGCCATCGAGCGGCGCGACCACCGCAGGGCGCGGCAGCTGATGGCCGTGCACATGAGCGAGATCGAGACGGGCCTGCTGGGCGAGCTGGGCTCCTCGCACGAGGAGGAGCGGCCGGAGCGCCCCTGAGCGCTTGACACGGCGTGCGGCGCCCACTTAGCTTCACCATCGGTCAGGTGGTCGGACCAGTTGTCCTGGTCCGACCGACATCGACACCGAAGGAGAGCACCGTGGTGACGCCGCGCTACGCCGTGAACTGTTCGATCATGATGAAGGACCGGCCGCCCGAGCGCAGGCTCGCGGCGGTGCGGGAGGCAGGCTTCGAGGCGGTGGAGTTCTGGTGGCCCTTCGCCGTCTCCACGCCCCCCGAACACGAGGTCGAGGGCTTCGTCGACACCGTCCGCGCCTCGGGGCTGCAGCTGGTCGGACTCAACCTCTATGCGGGTGACATGCCCGGCGGCGACCGGGGCGTGGTCTCCTGGCCCGACCGTGCCGACGAACTCCGGGCCCACACCGCCGTGGTGCGCCGTATCGCGGAGGCCCTCGGCTGCCGGTCGTTCAACGCCCTGTACGGCAACCGCCGAGCCGACGTCCCCGACACCGAGCAGGACGCCGCCGCGGTCCGCGCCCTGGGATCGATCGCCGGCGAGCTCGCGAAGATCGGGGGCACGGTCCTGGTCGAGCCGGTCAGCGGCGCCCCGGACTACCCGCTGCTCACGGCGGACGATGCCGTGGCGGTGATCGACCGGGTCGGGGACCGGACGGGCGCGGACAACCTCCGCCTCCTCTTCGACGTGTACCACCTCGCGGTCAACGGCGACGACGTCCCGGCCGCCCTCGCCCGCCACCGGGACCGGGTGGGCCACGTCCAGCTGGCCGACGCACCCGGCCGGGGAGCCCCCGGGACCGGCGCGCTCCCGCTGCGCGACTGGGTACTCGACCTGGCCGCGGGCGGCTACGGCGGCTGGACCGCCCTGGAGCACGCGGGCGAGGGACCCGACACCCTCGCCTGGGCGCGCTCCTGCGACCTGCCCGGCCTGCCCGGCGGGCCGACGGTGTGAGGCCGCCGTGTCGGCCGGGTCCGGCCGACACACCACATCCCGGCGGGCCCGACGGCCCGCCGGCATCGACGAAACAACCCAGGAGTTCGCAGTGAGTGTACGAACGATCGCGTTCATCGGCCTCGGCGTCATGGGCGCCCCCATGGCGGCCAACCTCGTCCGTGCCGGATTCGACGTGGTGGGACACAACCGCAGCGCCGCGAAGAGGGAGGCGCTGGTGGCCGCGGGCGGGCGCTCCGCGGCGTCGGTGGCCGAGGCCGTGACGGGAGCCGACGCCGTCATCACGATGCTCCCCGACTCCCCGGACGTGGAGGCCGTGGTCCTGGGCGAGGGCGGGGCCCTGGAACACATGCGGGCCGGCGCGCTGCTCATCGACATGAGCACCATCCGCCCGGACGTGGCCCGCGCCGTGGCCGAGGCCGGGGAGGCCAGGGGCGTCCCGGTCCTGGACGCGCCCGTCAGCGGGGGCGAGCAGGGAGCCGTCGAGGCGAAGCTCTCGATCATGGTCGGGGGCGAGCCGGAGGCCTTCGCCCTGGCGGAGCCCGTGCTGGACGCGCTCGGCGCGACGGTGGTCCACGTCGGGGCGGCCGGGGCCGGCCAGACCGTCAAGGCCTCCAACCAGCTGATCGTCGCGGGGGTGATCGAACTCGTCTCCGAGGCGCTGGTCTTCCTCGACGCCCACGGGGTCGACCGGGAGCGCGCGGTGCGTGTGCTCGCGGGCGGGTTGGCCGGGAGCACGGTCCTGGACCGCAAGGCCGCGTCGATGCTCGCGCGTGACTTCGCCCCGGGATTCAGGGTCGACCTGCACCACAAGGACCTGGGGATCGTCACGGCCGCGGCGCGCGAGGCCGGGGTGGCCCTCCCGCTCGGAGCACTCACGGCGACCCTGATGGGTTCGCTGAGCGCCCAGGGCTGCGGCTCTCTCGACCACTCGGCACTGTTGTTGCAGGTGGAGCGCATGTCGGGCCGGGAGGTAAAGGCCGCCGACTGACCCGGACCGGCCTTTCCGGCACATTGTCAGTCTTGAAATCTTGACTGACAATGTGCCTATACTGGCCTGCCGCCGTCGCGGAGCGCCACCGGTGCGGAAGGCGGACCGGGCCCGCGGCGGCCACGCCGACGAGAGGACCAGCCACATGGCACAGGGTGTGACGGAGAGCGGGCCCGAGGCCGCGGCCAGCGCGCCACGCACGTCCGACTGGCATCTGGGCGCGACACGGTGGACACAGCTCACGCTGACGGAGAACGACCCGGGTCGCTTCGACCCCGACTTCTGGATCGACGTCATGCGCCGGAGCAGGTCCAACGCGGCCTGCATCAGCGCCGGCGGCTACGTCGCCTTCTACCCGACCGACGTCCCGTACCACTACCGCAGCGCCCACCTCGGTGACACCGACCCCTTCGGCACCCTCGTCGACGGGGCCCGCAGCCTCGGTATGCACGTCATGGCGCGGGTGGACCCCCACGCCGTCCACGCCGACGCCGCACGGGCGCACCCCGAATGGCTGGCGCGCACCGCCGACGGCCGACCGGTGGAGCACTGGGGCTACCCCGACATCTGGCTCACCTGCCCGTTCGGACCGTACAACCGCGAGTTCATCACCGAGGTCGCCCGGGAGATCGTCACCCGCTACGACGTGGACGCCGTGTTCGCCAACCGCTGGCAGGGCCACGGCATCTCCTACAGCGAGGCCGCGCTGCGCAGCTTCCGCGACGAGACCGGGTTCGACCTGCCGCGCCGCGAGGGGGACTCCTCCGACCCCGCCTGGCGCGCCTACGTGGTGTGGCGCCGGCGCAAACTGAGCGAGCTGGTGAGCCTGTGGGACCGGGCCGTGCGCGACATCCGCCCGCACGCGCGGTTCATCCCCAACCTGGGTAGCATCGCCGCCCGCGACCTCGACCGCGACATGCTGGCCAGGCACTTCCCCTTCTTCCTCATCGACAAGCAGGGCCGCTCCGGGGTCGAGGCCCCGTGGTCGGCCGGCCGCAACGCCAAACGGAGCCGGGCGGTGTTCCGGGACAGACCGGTCGGCCTCATCACCTCCATCGGCCCCGAGGACCACCAGCACCGCTGGAAGGACTCGGTCTCGCCGGGCGCCGAGACGACCATGTGGATCGTCGACGGCTTCGCCCAGGGCGCGTTCCCGTGGTTCACCAAGTTCAACGGCATGGTCCCCGACCGCCGCTGGGTGCGGCCCGTCGTCGACGCCTTCGCGCTCCACGAGCGTCTGGAGCCCGAGCTCGCCGCCCGCGCGGTCACGGCGGACGTGGCGCTCCTGGAGACGGGCACCGGACCCGCGGGGACGGGGACCCGCGCGCACGAGGACGGCTTCTACCACGCACTGGTCGAGGCCCGCATCCCCTTCGAGGTCGTCGCGGAGCCGAACCTGACCGTGGAGGAACTCCACCGGTTCAAGGTGCTGGTCCTGCCCGACGCGGAGCGGCTGAGCCAGGAGCAGTGCCGGACCATCCAGGCCTTCGCCGAGTCCGGCGGGAGCGTCGTCGCCGCCCACAGGTCCTCCCTGGACGACGAGTACGGCACCCCCCGGGCCAACTTCGGACTCGCCGACGTGTTCGGCGCGGACCTGAGCATGCCGGTGCGCGGCCCCGTCAAGAACAACTACATCGCGCTCATCGGCGACCACCCCACCAACGCCGGGTTCGACGGCGCGGAGCGGATCATCGGGGGCACCGAGCTCATCGGCGTGACCGCCCGCCCCGGGACCGAGGTGCCCTTCCGGTTCGTGCCCGACTACCCCGACCTGCCGATGGAGGAGGTGTACCCGCGGGAGGAGCCGGGCAGCCCCGCCCTCATCACACGGGAGCTCCCCGGCGGAGGACGCTCGGTCTACGCCCCCTTCAACCTCGGCTCGCTGTTCTGGGAGGCGCTCCAGCCCGACCACGGAACCCTCGTGGCGAACGCCGTCCGCTGGGCCCTGGGCACACCCGAGCGGGTCCGGGTGCGGGGACGCGGTCTCGTCGACCTCGCGGTGTGGGAGAACCCCGAGTCGGTCGCCGTGGTCATCGTGAACCTCACCAACCCCATGGCGCTCAAGGGGCCCATGCGTGAGATCCTTCCCCTCCCCGAACAGGAGGTCTCGATCGCCCTGCCCGAGGGCGCGGTCGGCGCGCACGCCCGCCTCCTCGTCGCGGAGACCGACGTCCCGGTACGCGTCCGCGAGGGCCGCGCCGAGGTCACCGTCGGCTCCGCGGACCTCGTCGAGACCGTCCGGTTCACCTGGATCCGGGGTGAGTCGGCGTGACAGGGCACGACCTCTGGTGGCAGCGGCCGTTCCAGATGTTCCAGACGAACCTGAGGGAGATCGACGCCGGCCTCGACGTCGGCCGGGTCCTGGACTACCTGGAGGAGTTCGGCGCGCGCGCCTGGCTCCTCAGCGTCGGCGGCATCATCTCCAACCACCCCACGGACCTGGACTTCCAGACCCGCAACCCCGCCCTGGCCGAACGCCCCTCCGGGGACCTCGTGGGCGACGCGGTGGCGGCCGCGGGGGAGAGGGGCATACGGGTCCTGGCCCGGATGGACTTCTCCAAGGTCGACCACCGCCGTGCCGAACGCCACCCGGAGTGGTGCTTCACCGGCGCCGACGGCACACAGCAGGTGTACAACGGACTGACCAGTGTGTGCCCCAGCGGCGACTACTACCAGCACCGCCTCTTCGAGGTGGTCGACGAGGTACTGGACCGGTACGCCGTCGACGGGTTCTTCTTCAACTGGATGTCGTTCAACGAGGTCGACTACAGCGGGGTCCACCGGGGCACCTGCCACTGCCTCCCCTGCCGGAGGGCCTTCGCGGACTTCGCACCCGGCACCGAACTGCCCACCGGACCGGGCTCCCCCACCTACCCCGTGTGGAAGAGGTTCACGGCGACCGTGCTCGACGAGCTGACCGCCCGCGTGCGCGCCCACGTCAGCGCGCGCAGACCGGAGGCGCCGCTCATCCTCGGGGACCGGGCCGACATCGTCTTCCACGAGGCCAACAACGCCGTCGGCCGCACCCTGTGGCACCACCGCACCGCCGAGCACGTCAGCGCCGCCCGGACGTACCGGCCGCGGGTCCCGGTGCTCACCAACGCCGTGGGCTTCGTCGACATGCCCTACCGGCTGGCGGGGGAGGAACCACACCACTTCGCCCAGTACCTGGTGCAGGCCATCTCGCGCGGCGCCAACCCCTCCACGTACATCATGGGAACCCCCGACGACGTCACCTACGAGTGCCTCGACGTGGCCGGGGAGGTGACCCGCTTCCACCGGGACCACGAGGAGGTCTACCGCGACCTCGTACCGGCCGCCCGTACCCTCCTGGTGCGGCCGGACCCGCTCAAGCTCGCCCCCGCGCGGCTGGAGGAGGCCACCCACGAGTTCCACGGGCTGTACACGGCACTCCTCGAACGGCACATCCCGTTCGACGTCCTGCCGGAGCCGCGCCTTCCGGACGTCGGCGCCCAGGGCCGTCTGGGCGACTACGGGTTGGTCGTCCTCCCCGACCTGGGGCCGTTGGGCTCCGAGGCGGTCGAAGCGCTGGACCGCTTCGTCCGAGGAGGGGGTGGTGTGCTCGCCACGGGTGAGAGCGGGTTCGAGGGTGAGGCCTTCCAACTGGAGGGCTCCCCCGTACTGCGTCGGACGGCCGTCCGGGACACCGTCGAGTCCGTACGCTCGCTGCACCTGCGCCGCCCCGGGCGGCACGACGCGCGACGCGGGGGCGACCTTCCCGTGCTGGGCGCCTTCCACGTGGTCGAGGCACTGCCGGACGCGCAGACGGACCTGCCGGTGCTGTCCCGCGCCCCCTACGGCCCGCCCGAGAAGTGCCACGGCCATGTGTCCCTGGACCTGCCCGGTGCGCTGTGGCGCACCCACGGGCAGGGCCGGGTGGCCGTCCTGCCCTGGACACCGGGCCGCGCGTACCGCCAGGTGGGCCTGAGCGGGCACAGGGACGTGTTCGTCGAGGCGGCGCTGCGCACGGCGAGCGGCCCCGTACGGGTCGACACCGACCTGCCCGAGCAGGTCGAGGTGGTGCTGGGCACCTCGGCGGCCGGGGGCGTGGTCCACCTGATCAACCACTCCGGAGAGGTGCCGCAGGGGTTCCGTGCGCCCCTCCCGGTGGAGGGACGGCGCCTCAGGGTGCCGTGGTGGCCCGACCAGCCGTCGCTCGCTCTGCGCGCCGGCACCGGACCGGGCGGGGACGGGGAGGTCGTGCTGCCCCGTATCGACCTCTTCGAAGTGCTGGTCAGGCCCTGACACATCAACGCCCGGTAACATTGTAAAACAAGTATTCATGAATTATTGACAGACCAGATCTATGCCGGAAACATGTCCTGTGAGGCTGCACACACTCACTGGGGTGGCTTCCCCCGCAGCGAAGGGAATGTGATGAGAGACTTCGATCGGCGCGCGTTTCTCGCCTTGACCGGCCTGGGCGCGATGGGTGCGTCCACGCTCCTGTCCGGCTGTGGCGGCGGCAGTTCCAACTCCGCCCTCCGATACGCCTGGTGGGGGAACACCGTCCGCCAGCAGACCTACACCCAGGCCCTGGAGGAGTTCCAGGAGGCGAACCCCGACATCACGATCGATCCGGAGTTCGCCGAGTACACCGCCTTCCAGGAGCGCATGACCACGCAGATGGCGGCCCGCAACGTCGCCGACATCTTCTGGATCGCCTCCCCCCAGGTCATGACGTACGAGGCGAACGGACTGTACCGCCGACTCGACGACATCCCCACCCTCGACCTCTCCGACTACAGCGATGAGGAGATCGCGTCCTTCTCCCTCGGCGGCGAGTTCGTGACCATGCCCCACGGCGTCTTCGTCCCCGTCGTCCGCCACAACGAGACCTTCCTGGAGGAGGAGGGCGGGCAGATGCCGGGGGAGGACTGGACGTGGGACGACCTCGCCGAGTTCCTCATCGACTACAGCGCGAACAACGCGGCAGGACGCCGCGGGGCGAGCTACACCCCCGACCAGGACATGGCCTTCGAAGCATGGCTGCGCCAGCGCGGCCAGGACCTCTGGACCGAGGACGGCACCGTCGGGTTCGACGCCGAGGCCCTCGGCGACTGGTTCGAGTGGTGGCGCAAGCTCCTCGACGAGGGCGCCGTCCTGAGCCTGGGCGAGCAGGAGGGCATGCAGCCCGACTTCTCCGCTGTCGGTGACAGCGTGCTGCTCACCTTCGGCAGCTCCAACCACATCATCGACGAAGCCACGATGTTCCCCGACTGGAAGTACCGGCTCCGCTCCGTGCCGGTCGGCGGCGACGCGGCCGACGGACACCGCTTCCTCTACTACCCCCGGCTGGCCGTCTACCAGGGCATCGACGACGACAAGGTCGAGGCGGCGGGACGGCTCATCGACTTCAGCGTCAACAACGCCGACTTCCTGCGGACCGTCGGCCTCACCATGGGGGCGCCCCCCAACCCGCGTGTCCTCGCCGAGGCCTACGAGTTCGCCTCCGAGGACGAGACGGAGATGCTCACCGTGGTGGAGGCGGACAAAGCCGAGGAGCAGCGGCCGCGGCACGAGGCTCCCCCCGGGACGGGCACGTGGCGGGAGGCACTGTCGCGCGCCTCGGAGAACGTCGCCCTGGGCAACGGCGCCGTCTCGGAGGTGGCGGAATCGCTCATCGCCGAGATCCAGTCCGGCATCGACCAGGGGGCATAGGGCGTGGCCCCCTCAGTGAAGCGCAGACCCGCCGACAAGCGGCAGGGCCGTGCCGCCTACGTCTTCCTCAGCCCGTGGCTGCTGGGCCTGTGCCTGGTCACCGCCATTCCGCTCGGAGCCTCGCTCTACCTGGCGTTCACCGACTACAACATCCTCAGCACACCGAACTTCACCGGGCTCGACAACTTCGAACGCATGCTCGGCGACGAGCGGTTCTGGGCGTCGGCCTCCGTCACCGCCCGGTACGTGCTCATCTCGGTCCCGCTCCAGCTGATGTTCGCGCTACTCCTCGCGGTTCTGCTGGACCGCGGGGTGCGGGGGCTGCCGTTCTACCGCGGCGCCTTCTACCTGCCCTCGCTCCTGGGGGCGAGCGTCGCGATCGCCGTCCTCTGGCGGGAGGTGTTCGGACACCACGGCCTGGTCAACGACGCCCTCGCGCTGATCGGGATCGAGGGCCAGAGCTGGCTCCAGAACCCCTCCACGGCGCTTTCGACCCTCATCGTCCTCAACGTGTGGACCTTCGGCTCGCCGATGGTCATCTTCCTCGCCGGCCTGCGCCAGATCCCCGAGGAGTACTACGAGGCGGCCCGCGTGGACGGGGCCTCACGCGTCAGGCAGTTCTGGCACATCACCGTCCCGATCCTCACCCCGATCATCTTCTTCAACCTCATCCTGCAGACCATCGGTGCCTTCCAGACCTTCACCCAGGCACACGTGATCAGCGGCGGTACCGGCGGCCCGGTCGACTCCACCCTCTTCTACACGCTCTACGTGTACCAGCAGGGGTTCAAAGCCTTCGACATGGGCTACGCCTCCGCGCTGGCCTGGGTCCTGCTGCTGGTCATCGGCGCCGTGACCGCGATCCACTTCTTCCTGTCCAAGTACTGGGTCTTCTACGGAGACGACTGATGATCGACGCCGCACCGGTCGTGGGCGCACGCGGCCCCCGCAGCCGCCGCCGCACGCGCAGCGCGATGCTCAAGCACGGCGCCCTGCTGCTCTTCCTGATCGTGATGATCTACCCGCTGGTCTGGATGATCGTCAGCGCCTTCAAGCCCGCGCACCTGATCCTGACCGAACCGGGACTGATCCCCACCGAGGTCACCTTCGAGAACTTCCGGGAGGGCTGGCACGCCCTCAACCGTCCCTTCTCGATGTTCTTCCTCAACTCCCTCGTCGTGACCGTGGGATCGATCCTCGGCAACCTCTTCTCCTGCTCACTGGCCGCCTACGCGCTCGCCAGGCTGGAGTTCAGGTCCCGCCGCCTCTTCTTCGGGATCACGCTCGTCTCGGTCATGCTGCCGATGCACGTGCTGATCATCCCGCAGTACATCTTCTTCGCCCAGCTGGGCTGGGTGGACACCTACCTGCCGCTGCTGATCCCCAAGCTGCTCGCCACCGACGCGTTCTTCATCTTCCTGATGGTGCAGTTCATCAGGGGCATCCCGCGCGACCTCGACCGTGCCGCGGCGATCGACGGAGCGGGCCCCTTCCGGATCTTCTGGCACGTGATCCTCCCGCTCATGCGCCCCGCCCTGGTGACCACGACCATCTTCACGTTCATCTGGACGTGGAACGACTTCTTCACGCCGCTCATCTACCTGACCTCGACGGACATGTACACCGTGCCGGTCGCGCTCAGCGCGATGGTCAGCTCGGAGAGCCAGCAGGGGATCGGGATGCTGTTCGCGATGTCCCTGGTCTCGCTGCTGCCGGTCATCCTGTTCTTCGTCTTCGCGCAGCGCTACCTGATTCGCGGGATGGTCACCAGCGGCCTCAAGTGAGGCACGTCGGAAGCCGGCCCCGGGGCGCGGGCCGGCTCCAGGGCTGCCCGGGGCCCCTCCGGCGTGTGGAGGGGGCTACTCGTCCCCGGCCGTCTCCTGCGCGCTGGTCTCCAGCCCCGCCAGGAGGCGGTCGCGCGCGTGGTCGAGGTGCTCGGACAGGCGCAGGCGCGCCGTGTCGGGGTCCCGCGCCTCGATCCCCGCGAGGATGGTGGCGTGCTCGTGGGCCACGGTGGTGCCCTGGGTGGCCCGGTGCGCCTGGAACCGGCCCATGGTCAGGTGCACCTCTCCCATGATCAGTTCGTGCATCCGGCTCAACCGCTCGCTGCCGGCGCCGGAGACCAGCGCGGTGTGGAAGGCGATGTCGGCGCTGACCTGCCGCTCGAAGTTGCCCTCCCGGGCCGCGGCCTCGATGAGCAACTGCGCCTCGGCGGCCTCGGCGGGCACCAGCCCCTCGGCCGCCAGCACGGTGACCGCCGCGCTCTCGACCGTGCCCCGGCTGAAGAAGAGGTCGTGGATCTCGTCCGCGTGGAAGTCGGGGACGACCGCCGTCTTGTGGGCGGACCGGCGGAGCAGGCCGAGCACGGTGAGCCGTTCCAGGCACGCCTTGGCGGTGGGGCGCGCAACGTCGTACTCGGTGGCGATGCGGTGTTCGGTGAGCTTCTCACCGGCCGCGATCTCCCCGTTGACGATGCGGCGGCGCAGTGACTGGTAGAGCTCGTCGGTCAGGGACGAGGGCGCGAGGGCGAAGTTGGCCTGTCGATTCACGTACTCATGGTGCCACAGCCGAGTCTCTGACACATACATCTGTTAGACCAGTACACCGGTAGAACAGCTGGTCGCGGGCCTTGAATCTCCTTCTGTGACCCCCCGCACACTTGGAGGTCGGCCTCGCCGGAGCAGCCCCGGTCGCGGGCCGGGGAGAGGATGCGCGGAACCGTGGCGACCTCGCCGGGTCGAGTGCCATCCGCCATCCACCGGGCGGCTCGTGGGCCGGGTCCAGGCCGCCTCACCCGCGCTCGACGGGCCCGTCGCGCAGGCGGACGTTCTCCTCCTCCAGTTCGAGGATCCGACCGATTCCCGCCAGGTTCACCCCCTGGGCCGCCAGTTCGGCCACCCGCCGCAGCCGGGTGATGTCGGCGTTGCTGTACAGCCGTGTGCCGCCCTCGGTGCGCGTCGGCGCGACCAGGCCCCGCTCCTCGTAGGAGCGCAGGCTCGGCGGTGCGACCCCCGCCAGCTCCGCGGCCACGGAGATCGTGTACAGGCCCCGGGCGGAACCTGATCGCGGTTCTGCCATCAGTACGTCCTTCCTGGAGGCGCCACTGGTGTGACCCGTGATCCTACCCTCCGCGCTTGAGAAAACCTTTGTCCGTCACAGTTGAATATCTACCCTGGGCTGAGGTATAAAACTTGCGTCACCTCGCATCAGGTTTTCTACTAGGGACAGAGGAGGCTTTCATGATGCTGATGCGCACCGACCCCTTCCGGGACATCGACCGCCTCACGGAGCGGATCCTGGGGGAGGCGTCCAGGTCGGCCTCGATGCCGATCGACGCCTACCGCGAGGGCGATGTCTTCATCGTCTGCTTCGACCTGCCAGGTGTGCGTGCCGACTCCATCGACATGGAGGTCGAACGCAACGTTCTCACCGTGACAGCCGAGCGCTCGGGCACCGTGCGTGACCGCGAGGCGCTGGTGATCGCCGAGCGGCCCACCGGCACCTTCTCGCGGCAGCTGTTTCTCGGCGAGACGCTGCGAACGGACGCCATCCAGGCGGATTACACCGACGGCGTCCTGACCCTGCGCATCCCGGTCGCCGAGCAGGCCAAGCCGCGCAAGATCAGTGTCAGCCATGGCGGCGGTCGGCCTCGCAGCATCGATGCCTGATGCCCTCAGCGGCCCGGCTCCGGCCGGGCCGCCCCTGAGCAGTGTCTGTGTCCCTCGCCTCAGGAAACAGTGATCCGATGCCTTCCACGCTTCGCAGGACCCGCGCGATCGCCGAGCACATCCAGCGCCACGACCACCGGGAGTCGACCCATCTGGCGTGCGTCCGCTTCTTTCGGGCCCTCCGGGCCTACGAGGCCGCCTGGGGGAGTAGGCCCGGGCGGCTCGGCCGGGCGCTGGAGGACCTCAAAAATGCCACTGCCGATCTCACCGGTGGCCCCGACGCCTTCCGGCGGGCGTTCCGGGACCCCCGTCACAGGGGCGGGCCGTACAGTCTCGACGAACCGCTGGCCGAGCAGTTGCGGGCGTTTTTGGAGGCTCCGGTGGGAGTCGGGGCGGGCTGAGTTGCCGCCCCGGATATCTGCTCGCCGGACACGCGAAAACCTGTCTTGGTCAGAGTAGACATGTGTTGGTGGCGCTGATACATTTTCTGTCGTAGCCACAGAGATCCACACGGTGGACCACCGGATACGCCGGTGGAGAGCAGGACCGGTATCCCGCGTGTGCGTGGGACATCGAACCAACGAAGAAGAGCGCAGTAGGGCTCGACCGGCGCGCAGTGTCGGACAGCGCCGGGAGCCGGTAGGACCGCAGTGGCAGTACCGGTTTCCCACCCGTGGGGGACCGCGCAGCAACAGAGCAGGTCGGCTCGACCGGCGTACACGTGCTTCAAGACGCCGGCGGCCGGTGGGGCCGGTGCCCCGCCCGTACGGGGGACACCGCAGCAGGAGGGAAGCGCACGCGAAGAGATCGAGAGGAGTAGGTGCCATCGAGGAACGCCCGGGTGTGGGAATGCTCCACTCGGGTACCGCAGGCCCGGTTCGGAAGAAGGTGGTCCACGGTCACACAACCGCGATCCCCGCACTCCCGTCCGAGTTCGATCTCGGCAAGCGGAAGACCGGCGGCAGCCGGTAGGTGGTATTGAACTCTCGGGCCCCAGCGCCGTTCGGCGCTGGGGCCCTCGGCGTGCGACAAAGAGAGACGTTCGACCAGTCCCGGAACCGAGGACCGGTTCGACGATGACGACCACCCCGCCCACACCGCGGGGCCGGGGCGGACCCCCCGGTCCGCTCGCGAGGGAAGGCGCGCCGAACATGGCCGGTATCTTCGATCGTTTCTTCGGGCCCGAACCTGCGAGGAGGCCGCTGGACCAGCACGCGGTCGACGAGGTCCTGGCCCTCGTGCGGGCCCACCGCAAGATCGAGGCCGTCAGACTCGTGCGGAGCGGACCGGCCCGGGGCTGGTCGAGGCCAAGCACCTCGTCGAGGCCGTCGAGGAGGGCCGCCGGGTTCCGGTCGAGCCCACACCCGGTCGGAGCCTCGCCGACCGGGCCCGGGAACTGCCCGCCCGGGACGGTGTGGCCGAGGCGATCACGTTGGTCTCCCGCGAGACCGGGATGACCGAGGGCGGGGCCGCCCGCTTCGTCGACAGCCTGGACCGCTGCCCCGACCACTGGGCCGCCCCGGGGTTCCCGCCCGGTGACCGCGGCGAAGGATGGAGGCCGGGCCGCGGGCGGCCCGGGGAAATGCTGCGCCCCAGGGCCGTCAATTCCCAACGCTGCCTGTAGAGGCACATGGGGCGGATCGTGGCGGGGGAGCGCGAACCGATGGGCGCGGGCGACGCCTGGTCGGCCGCAGCGCCAGGACGGGCGCCCAGGTGACGGTCGGGGCGGCTCCGGTGCCGTCAGCCGGTCGTAGGTTGCCCAGTCACTGCTTCCGTAGGTGTCCAGCCAGCCTCTGGGGACCTCGGTGGCTTCGTGCTGCCCCGGTACCCGGACGCCGCGCGGACGGCGAGGGACAACAGCGCCATGGAGCCGACGCGGCCGAGCACGAACTCCACTGCTGTTGTGACTGAGGGGACGGCTGGTCGCGGCGTCCTGCCCGTGCGACCTCCCCGACCGCCCGCCGGAGCTCTTCCCCGCCCGCGCCGGGGCCGCCGCCCGCCTGGCACGCGCAGCGGTTACCTGCCCTGACCGCCGTCGCCTCCGAGGCGGGGTGAACCTGCGGCTTCCCCACCCGTTCGAGGTGGAGGTGTCATCGGGGCGGGCCGGCGGGAGGAATGAGAGCTTTTATGCCGTTTTGCGCTACAGTGCCACGGAGCTGACAACGGTTTTCATTGTCCGGCTTGTGCGGTGCACCGCTCGAAGCCCGCCCGGACCGCCGCTCTCCGGGCGCGAACGAAGACAGGACAGGGATGGACACAACCACACCCCACACAGGAGCGGGTCGGGGCCAACGCGCGCCGGTCGGCTCCGTCCCCGGGGCCGCACACGGGGAACGGGCGCGGACCAGGCGAAGACGCCTGAACTCCCTCGTGCCCGCCGTACTGGCAGCCCTCCTCCTCTTCGCCGTCCTCGCCTCCGCCAGCACGGGATCGGTCCCCCTCGGCCTGCCCGACGCCACCAGACTCGTGCTCGGACACCTCCTGCCCGGCATGCCCTGGATGACGGACGGCAGCTACACGGTCCTCCAGGACCAGGCGGTGTGGCAGTTCAGAGTTCCCAGAACCCTCCTCGCCGCGATCACCGGCGCCTCCCTCGCCCTCGCCGGGGCGCTGATGCAGGCGGTCGTCCGCAACCCGCTGGCCGAGCCCTACGTGCTGGGGGTGTCCGCCGGCGCGGGCGTCGGCGCCGTCCTGGTGGTCGTCGGCCTCGGCGGAGCCGTGGGCGGCCCCTCGCTCTCGACGGCGGCCTTCACCGGCGCCGCTGTGGCGACCGCGGCGGTCTACCTGCTGGCACGCAAGAACGGGCGGATCGCACCGCAGCGCCTCATCCTCGCCGGGGTGGCCCTCGGGTCCCTGTTCAGTGCGGTGACGAGCTACCTGACCCTGACCACGGAGGCGCAGAACGTCTTCAGCGTCATGTTCTTCCTCCTCGGCTCGGTGTCGGCCGCGACCATGGACTCCCTGCTCCTGCCCGCGCTGGCCCTGCTGCTCGCGGTGGTCGTCGTCTCCCTCAACATCCGCGGTGTCAACGCGATGCTCATCGGTGACGAGGCCGCCACGTCCCTGGGCATCCCCGTCGACCGCCTGCGCACCGTCCTGTTGCTCGTCTCCGCTCTCCTGGTGGGCGCCGTGGTCTCGGTGAGCGGCAGCATCGGTTTCGTCGGCCTGATCATTCCGCACATCGCCCGCATCGTCGTGGGCACCGACCACCGGATCATGCTCCCGGTGTGCGTGCTCGGCGGAGCACTGTTCCTGGCGTCCGCCGACCTGCTGTCCCGGACGATCGCGGCGCCCACGGAGATCCCGATCGGCATCCTCACCGCCGTTGTCGGGGCACCGTTCTTCCTGTGGATCATGCGCCGTGATCGCGCCTCAGTGGCGGGGATGGACCGATGAGGGTCGTGTTCGACGAGGTCTCCGTGTCGCGCGGGGGCAGAGCCGTCGTCGAGAACGTGTCCCTCGACGTGCCCTCCGGCGCCGTCCTCGGGATCCTCGGGACGAACGGCAGCGGTAAGTCGACGCTGCTGCGAACGGTCTACCGGGTGCTCCGGCCCCGGCACGGGCGGGTACTCCTCGACGGTGACGACGTCTGGCGGATGAGCCCGCGCGAGGCCGCACTGCGGGTCGCCGTCGTCGCCCAGGAGTCGCACGACGAGTTCGGGATCACCGTGGCCCAGGCCGTCCTACTGGGCCGCACCCCCCACCACCGCGGATTCGGATCCGACACGGCGCAGGACCGCGGGATCGCCGCGGAGGCGATGGCCAGGGTGGGTGTGAGCGCGCTCGCGGACCGCCAGGTCGCGGACCTGTCCGGCGGGGAGCGGCAGCGGGTCCTCCTCGCCCGCGCGATCACGCAGCGAGCGAGGGTGCTCGTGCTCGACGAGCCGACCAACCACCTCGACATCGCCTACCGGCTCGAACTCATGGACCTGATCCGCGAACTGGGGCTGACGACCCTGATCGCCCTGCACGACCTCGATCTGGCCCTGGGCCACTGCGACCGCGTCGCACTCCTCGCCGGCGGCCGGGTCGACCGGGCCGGCACGCCCGAGGAGGTGCTGACGTCGGATGTGCTCCGCGACCGCTTCCGGGTCCACGCCGACATCGTCCGCACCCCGGCCCGCGACCGCGCCCACATCCTGTTCAACGGCGTCGTCCGTTCCGAACCCGCCCCCACCGACCCCTCCCCGTCATCCCCTGAAGGGACACGAACATGACCGACCCCCGACCCGCATCCGGCAAGCGGACCTCCGCAGCCGCAGCACTCACCGCCCTCGCCGCGCTCGCCCTGAGCTCCTGCGGGACCTCCGTCTCACCCGAGGCCGCGCCGCAGGGCACCGCCCAGGAGGGCTACCCGGTCACCGTCCAGAACTGCGGAACCGAGCTGACGTTCGAGGCCGAACCCACACGCCTGGTCGGACTGAGCCCGTCGCAGACCGAGCTCCTGGTCGAGCTGGGCCAGGCCGACCAGCTCGTCGGCCAGGCCCAGACGGACACGGACGAACTGCCCGCTGAACTCTCCGAGCAGGTGGCCGACGTGCCCGTGCTCAGCGACAGCGCCCCACCGACCCGGGAGACCCTGCTTGAGGTCACCCCCGACTTCGTCTACTCGCCCACCACCTACGAGTTCACCACCGAACAGGGTTTCGCGAGCACGGACCAGCTGGCCGAGGCAGGGGCGAACGCCTACGTGGCCACGGGTGGCTGCCCCGAACGGCGGCAGTCCGGCACGGTCGACGACGTTTTCACCGACATCGAGAACCTCGGGATGGTCTTCGCCGAACCCGAGCGCGCCGCCGAACTCGCCGGTGAGGGCCAGGAGCGCCTGGCCGCGGTCTCCTCGGCCATCGAGGGAGCGGAACTGCCGACAGTGGCCCAGCTCTACGTCGATGGCACGACGCTGTCGGCCATCGGCAGCGGCGTCGAGTACGACATCATCCTCCAGGCCGGAGGGGACAACGTCTTCGATCCGGACGAGTCCGCCTTCGCCGACTTCTTCGCGGCGACGATCACCCCCGAGGAGGTCACCTCACGGGATCCCGACGCCATCGTGTTCGGCGTCAAGGACAGCGAGCACGAGGCCGCGGTGCGCTCCTATCTGACCGAGACCTTCCCTGACGTGACCGCTGTCGCGGAGGACCGCCTCATCGCGGTTCCCGGGTCCGACCTGTTCCCCGGGACCCTGGGCAACATCGGCGCCGTCGAGCGCATCGCCGAAGGTCTCCACCCCGACCGCTTCTGATGGACCACGCACCGGGCCGTCCGGCCGGGACCGGGTCGCCCCGGGAAGGAAGAACCCCATGTATCTGAGCGGAGCCACAGGTCCGTTCCTGGTTCCGGTACGCGGATGGGTCGTCGCGACCACGCTGGCCGCCGTACTCGCGGCCGCCTTCTCGGTCGGCACCGCGTTCGGACTGGCCGCGGCGACCGGAGCCCTGCTGCGCTGGGAGGACGGCGGCCAGACAGAACTGGCACGGGCCCTGCTCGCCACCGCCGTGTGCGCGGTGGGACGGGGGGTGTGCCTGTGGATCCGCGACCAGCTGGCGATGGCCGCGGCCGCCCGGGTCAAACGGTCGGTCCGGGCCAGGGTGATGGACAAGCTCTACCAGCTGGGGCCCGGGTACACCTGGCAGGGCGGGCGGCGCGGGGCACAGACGACCGTCGTCGACGGGGTGGAGCACCTTCAGGGCTACGTCGGCTTCTACCTGCCCCAGCTGCTCGTTTCCTGGATCGTCCCGGCCGGTCTGCTGGTCGTCCTGGTGCTGGTCGCTCCGACCGTGGCCGCCCTCGTGCTGGCCTGCGTGCTGCTGGTCCCCTTCGCCCAGAGGATGTGGCGGTGGCTCCTGCGTGACCGGGCCCAGGACCACTGGGAGCGGTTCGACGCCTTCGCCGCGCGGGTCGCGGACACGATTCGCGGACTGCCCACCCTGGTCGCGCTCGGAGCGGTCGACCGGCGGCGTGCCCACGTGGCGGCCTCGGCCGAGAGGCTGCGCGAGGCCACGGCCGCCAACATGCGCGCCTCCTTGGGCGTGTCCGCGGTGATGTCGGCCGCGATGGCGCTCGGCACCTCCGGGGCGACGGTCGTGGCGGCGTTCGAGGCCGCCCGCGGCGCGTTGCCCCTGGAGTCCGTGCTCCTGGTGCTGTTCCTGTCCGCCGAGTGCTTCCGCCCGCAGCAGGAGCTGAGCGGATACTGGCACGAGGGGTTCCACGGCATCGCCGCCGTCGGCGCGATCTCGCGGTTCCTCGCGGCACGGCCGCCGGTGGAGGACCGAGGGCAGGAAGCCGCGGAGAGCCTGGACACGGCCCCCGCCCTCGCGGTGGAGCACGTGGACTTCACGTTCCCGGGTGCGGACGAGCCCGCGCTGCGCGACGTGTCGTTCTCCGTCCCCGCGGGGACGACGCTCGCGGTGGTCGGAGCGTCCGGGGCGGGCAAGACCACCCTGGGCCGGCTCCTCCTCCGGGACGTCGACCCCGACTCCGGGCGCATCGTGCTCGGCGGACACGCGCTCACCGACATCCCGCTCGCCCGGCTCAGGCGGGCCACCGCCAGGGTCGCCCAGGACGTGGTCCTGCTGTCCGGCTCGATCCGCGAGAACGTCGGGATCGCGGCCGCCCCC
Organism: Nocardiopsis sp. NPDC058631; assembly: GCF_042716955.1. NCBI lineage: Bacteria > Bacillati > Actinomycetota > Actinomycetes > Streptosporangiales > Nocardiopsidaceae > Nocardiopsis > Nocardiopsis sp. NPDC058631. Next base: position 54,723 of record NZ_JBHXQY010000021.1, read on the forward strand.
TCCGACCGGGGGGCCGACGCCCGGGTCGCCTCCGCGATCGCGCGGGCACAGGTGAACGATGTGGCCGTCCAGCTGGACGCCGGCCTCGACGGCCAGGTCGGCGAACACGGGCGGCTCCTGTCCGGCGGGCAGCGCCAGCGCGTGGCCCTGGCCCGTGCCCTGGCCGCCGACGCGCGGCTGCTGGTGCTGGACGAGGCGACGAGCGCGCTCGACGCCGAGAACGAGGCCCTCATCACCGACGTCCTGCGCGCCGAGCGCGGCACGCGCACGATGGTCGTGATCGCCCACCGGCTCTCGACCGTGGCCCACGCCGACCACGTGCTCGTACTCGACCAGGGGCGGGTCGTCGAATTCGGCCCGCCCGGGGAGCTCGCCGCCCGGGGAGGCCGCTGGGCGGAACTCGTCGACGCACAGCGGGCCGGAACCGGAGGAGAACGATGAACAGCGCGCCGGACCAACAGGACGCCGGGCTCGGACCGCCCCGCACGGGACTCGCCACTCTGGCGGGACTGTGGCACACGATCACGGGCATGCGGACCCCGTACCTGGCGGGCGTGGCGTGCAACGCCGTCGTGCACCTGGCCCAGGCCGCGGCGGCTGCGGGCGGGGCGTGGGCCGTCGTCACGGTCCTCGGCGGCGGGGGAACGGGGGACCTGCTCGGCCCTGCCCTGGCCACACTCGCCGCGGTCATCGTCCGGTCGGCGGCGTCCTGGCTGGAGAGCTGGCTCACCCACGACATCAGCTTCCGCGTGCTCGCCCGCGTGCGCCTGTGGGTGTACGACGCGGTCGCCGGGCTCGCACCGGCGGGTATCTCCGGCCGCAGGGTCGGCGACCTGCTCACCACGAGCCTGTCCGACTCCGAGGCTCTGGAGATCTACTACGCGCACTCCTCCGTCTACACCCTGAGCACCTGGCTGAGCACACCGCTCCTGTGGTTCGCGCTGGCCGCGGTGAGCCCGCCCGCGGCCCTGCTCGTCGCCCCAGTGCTCGCCCTGGCCGTGGCGGTCACCCTGTTCGCCCGGCGGTGGGCGCGCCCCCAGGGCGAACGCGTCCGTTCGGCCCTGGCGGAACTGGGCGGGGAGGTCGCCGAGAACGCGGGGGCGGTCCGCGAGATCGTCGGCTACGGGCTCGTGCCGCGCAGGAACGCGCGACTGGCCCGTATCGACCACGGGCTCCTCACCGCCCAGTTCCGCAACGCGCGCAGGGCGGGTGCGGAGACCGCCGCGCTCGGCGTCGTCTCCCTCGTGGCCGCGATCGCCGCGGCGGGTGCCGCCGGTTGGCAGCTGAGCCGGGGCACACTGGCCCCCGAAGCGGTGCCGTTCGCGATCGTCCTCGCCACCATGACCACCGCCCCGATCCTCCAGTGGGCGGGCATGACCCGCCACTACGGCACGACGGGGGAGGCCGCCGCGCGTATCGAGGCACTTCTGGCGGCGCGTCCGCCGATCGCCTCCCACGGCGACCGCACGGCACCGGAGGCCGAGAGCGCTGACGTGCGGGTCCGCGACGTCGCCTTCCGGTGGAGTTCTGTCGCCCCCGAGGCCTCCGCCCGTCTCGCCGTCGAGGCCCTCACCGTCACGGTCCGCCCCGGCGAACACGTCGCCGTCGCCGGGCGCTCGGGGTCGGGCAAGTCCACCCTGGCCCAGCTGCTGGCCCGTTTCATGGACCCCGACCACGGCGGCGTCACCGCGGGCGGCTCGCCCCTGGGGGAGTACTCCAGGGGCGAGCTGCCGCGCGTGGTCTCGCTCCTGCCCCAGGACGTGTCCCTGTTCCAGGAGACCGTCCGAGACAACCTGCTCCTGGCCACCGACGCACCGGTCGACGACGAGCAGCTGTGGCGTGCGCTGCGCATCGCGCACGCCGACGGGATCGTCGAGCGCCTCCCCGACGGCCTGGACACCGTCCTCGCCGACAACGGCCGTTCCCTCTCCGGCGGGGAGCGGCAGCGTCTGGCCCTCGCCCGTGCGGTCCTGCGCCCCGCACAGGTCCTGATCCTGGACGAGGCCGTCAGCCAGCTCGACGTGATCGGCGAGCACGGAGTCCAGGAAGGCCTCGCGCAGGCCCGCGCGGGGCGCACCACGATCACCATCGCCCACCGGCTCTCGACCCTCCTGGGGGCCGACCGCATCCTCGTCCTGGACGCGGGGCGCCTGGTCGGGGACGGGGACCACACCGAACTGCTCCACAGCTGCCCGGCCTACCGGAGGCTCGTCGCGCCCCAGATCAGCGCCGTGGGGTGAGGCCTGGCCCGCCCGGTGGCGGGACAGCGCCCCGCTGGTCGGCCTCCGGCCGTGAGGACCGCCACCGGGCGCGCGGGGTCCCCCGATGTGTCGGCGAGGGCCTGCCTCGTGGACACCCGCCCGGACGGCTACCGACCGGCCCGGCCGCGGTGCAGGAAGGAGCGGATGTCGTCGAGTCCGTCCAGGGCGCGTCCGTCGACGTCCGAGGGGTCCAGCTCGGCGCGCAGTGCCAGAGCTTCGACCAGTGCCTCCGCCGGCTGGCTGAGTTTCCCGAACCTGCGGGCCGTGTGCCCCAGGCACAGGCCGGCGAGGCCGAGCAACTGGCTCCCCGTGGCTGCCCTGGTTCCCACCTCGATGCAGCAGCGCTCGATGAAGGCACGATCGTCGTCGTTCAGCGCGCTGCCCACCAGCGCACCAGCCGCCTCCACCTCGTGCACAGGATCGACGAGCGCGCGTTCCACCGCTTGGACGACGACATCGTGGGGCAGCGCGGGCGGATTCTCGAAGGTTCGGTGGGAGTGCGTCACCACCGGGAGGTTACAGCCAGCTCCGCCCGGTACACCCCGACACGCGAAGGGGGCACGGGTCGTGCGCCCCGTGCCCCCGTGCCGGACCGGTCAGGCCACCGGCTCCTCGACGCGCGTGTGCCCGGTCCCGTCCCCACCCTCACCGGAGGGACCGCGCGGGGCGACGATGCCCTGCTCGACCGCCATGTCGCGCAGCAGCGGGTGCGTGGTCCACAGCGACGGCAGCATGATCAGGCCCACGGGGACGGCCGTCACCACGATGAAGGACTGCAGAGCCTGGATACCGCCGTCCCCCACCAGGAGCAGCGCGACCGCGGCCAGGCCCATGCCCACGCACCAGAACGCGCGGACCAGGCCCGAGGGCTCGCCCGTGTGCATGCTGGAGACCGCGATGGCGTAGGACATCGAGTCGAGCGTGGAGGCCAGGAAGATCAGTGCCACGATCACCATCAGCACGCCCAGCACCCCCGTCAGCGGCAGCGCCTTGAGGATGGCCAGCGCCGCGGCGGGCAGGCCGTCCTCGGCGTAGGGGCCCGTGATGGTTCCGGGGGCTCGCTGCTCCAGCCAGATACCGGTCCCGCCCAGCGCGGTGAACCAGCCCATGCTCACCACCGAGGGCACCACCGTCGCGCCGACGTAGATGTCGCGCACGGTGCGGCCCCGCGAGATGCGGGCGAAGAAGACCGCCATCATGGGCCCGAAGCCCAGGAACCAGCCGAAGAAGAACAGCGTCCAGTACCCGAGCCACTCCTCGTCGCCCCGGTACAGGGCCATCGGCAGGAACTCCTGGGTGTGCACCACGCCCGCCTGCACGAACAGGTCCAGGACGAAGGGCAGGGACGCCATGCCGACGATGGCGGTGATGAGGGCCAGGGCCACCCAGACGTTGGCCCGGCTCAGCAACTGGATGCCCTTGTGCAGACCGCTCAGTACCGACACCGCGGCCACGGCGGTCAGCCCCAGGATGATCAGCGCCTGGACGGGATAGGTGTTGGGCAGCCCGAACAGCGCGCTGCAGATGTAGGAGATCTGCAGACCGAGGAAGCCGATGGGCCCCACGGTCCCCGCGATCACGGCGAGCACGCAGCTGATGTCGACGACCGCGCCGATCCAGTGCGTGCGCACGCGCTCGCCCATGAGCGGCCACAGCAGGGTGCGCGGGCGCAGGGGCATGCCCTTCTCGACCCCGCGCATCATGACCAGGGTGGCCAGCGCGCCGCCGATCGCCCAGCCGATGAAGCCCCAGTGGACGAAGCTCTGCGCCATCGCGTAGGCCGCGCCCTCGGGCCCGCCCGACAGGTCGGCGTACTGCGGGGGCGGGGAGGCGTAGTGGGCGATGGGTTCGGCTGCCGCCCAGAACACCCCTCCCGCGGCCAGCAGGGTGGTGACGATCATCGCGATCCAGGTGAACCGGCCGAACTCGGGCGCGGAGGTTCCGCCCATGCGGACCCTGCCGTAGCGGGAGAAGGCCAGGATGGTCATCACGACGAAGGTGGCCAGCATCAAGAGCTGCCAGTAGGCACCGAACCAGCGCGCGGACCAGACGAAGGCCGCGTCCACGGCGGCTCCCATCGCGCCGGGGGAGATCAACGAAGCCGAGACGAACACGACCATGAAGACGCTGGTCACGCCCATGACCCAGGGATCGGAACGTCTGCCTCGCGCGGACGCGCGTGAGCGCAGAGTGGAGAACATGGAGTAGAGGAAGCCCCTCTAGTGGAAGCACCGGCCGGGACACGCCGCGGCCGACATCTGAAGGCCCATGGGCTGTGCGCGCGCGGCGGCCGCCGGGAACGACCGCCCGGTCTCACTACTGGCGCAGCAGGTGCTGCATGGGGTGGGCGGGGAGTCGAACACGGCCCCGCCGGGCCGCCGACGGGTGCGGACGGGGAGGGACGAGGGGGAGTACCCCCGGTCCCGTGCCTGCCGACGCGACGACAACGGTCTACATTACCGCAGGCCCTGGCCCCGGATCGTGTGAGGGCGAACACTGCCGAGGCGCCGACGAAGGTGGTCGGGGGCCCGAAGCCGGCTGCGCGAGTCCGCGTGTCCCGTGTGCGCGCGGGCGGCGCCGGGGGCGGACTGTGGTGGGGGCCGCGGGTCGCTCACAGCGCGCGTGCGCGGCCTCCGCGGACGCCGCAGGGCAGTGACGCGTCACCTCGCCCGCCCGAACGCCGCACCCGGCGCCGCCTGCGACAATAAGGACATGTCGCCTATTCTTCCGCTCCCGGAGCGCGTCGGCCGCGCCCACCGGGAGCCACGGCGCCGCCGGGCGGACGGTTCGCGGGTCCCCCTCCCCGGTCGGCACCGTGCCGGGCAGCAGGTGCTTCCAGGATTCGGTGGGGTGAACCGCCCGTGAGTGGGACCGAGGCGGGCCGTACCGGACGCCGGCCATCGTCGCGGATCGCCTCACCCCCGGGTGGGGGCGCGGGCCTGGGGGCCTGGCGGCGGGAGCCGAGCACCCTGGTCCGGCAGGCCGCTCCGCTTCCGAGGGGAGCTGCGGCGCCCTTCGTCATCATCGCGCAGTCACAGGTCCCGGGCGCCCCCACGGAGTGGGAACCGCACGCCCACCCCGCGCACGAACTGGTGTGGGTGCGCTGCGGGGCGCTGACCGCCCGTGTCGGCGACCGCGTCCTCACCGTCTCCGAGGGGTGCGGGCTGTGGGTGCCCGCCGGGGAGGTCCACGCCGGCCGGCTGACGGCGCAGGCCGAACTCCACACCGCCTTCTTCGCCCCGGACCGCACACCGGTCGCCTTCGAGGGCCCGACGGCCATCGCGATGACCCCGGTGCTGGAGTCGCTGCTGATGTATCTGGCCCGCACGGACCTCGATGTCGGGGCGCGATCGCGGGCGGAGGCGGTCGTGTTCGACGTGCTGGAGCCGTCACGGCCCCAACTCGCGCTGCGACTGCCCGGGGACGCGCGGGTCGACGTGATCGCCGATGCCCTGTTGCGCGATCCCGCCGAGGACCGCTCCCTGGAGGAGTGGGCACGCGACCTGGGGACCAGCCCCCGCACGATCAGCCGCGCCTTCCGCACCGCCACCGGGCTGTCGTTCGCGCAGTGGCGTCAGTCACTGCGCATCCACCGGGCGCTCACACTGCTCAGCGAGGGGTGCGAGGTGCAGGACGCCTCCGAGATCCTCGGGTACGCCCAGACCAGCACCTTCATCGATGCCTTCCGGCGCGTGATGGGCACCACCCCGGGCACCTACTTCGGCGCCTCACGTGCAGCCGCTGACCGGAATCCCGTATCCGGTGTCCGGAAGTCCTGATTGCAGCCGCGGAACAGCCGAATCTATTCTGAGTGAGTGAAGGCTAACCTAATTTCCTGTCCGGGCGATCTTGTGCGCGCTCGGCCCCATCCCCTGCTCGGACGGCTCGTGCACGCCCCCGGCGGTCCCGCCCGCGCCGTGCCGCAGCCGCCGTCCGCCGCAGCCGGAGACCCCGCACGCGCGGCGTGCGCAGCGCCGTGACGCGATCACCTGCCCTGAGCGGGGAGCAGCTGGTCCTGGGCTACGGCAGGTCCACGGTCGTCCACGGGGCCTCGCTGACCCTGGAGGCCGGGCACGTGACCGCCCTGGTGGGGCCCAACGGCAGTGGCAAGTCCACGCTCCTGCGCTCCCTCGCCCGACTGCACCGCATCGACGGCGGACACGTGACGCTCGGCGGCGGCGACGGGCAGCCCGAGCGCCCGGTGTCCCTGCTCAGCGCACGCCGGTTCGCCAGGGAGGTCACCCTCTTCTCCCAGTCCCGGCCCACGCCCGAAGGCCTGACGGTCAGCGAGGTCGTGGCGTTCGGACGCCACCCGTACCGGCGCGGCTTCGCGGGACTCTCCGCACAGGACCGGCACGCGATCGAGCACGCGATGAGCGCCACCGGGGTGCAGGACATGGCCGACCGGGCCGCCGGAGAGCTCTCCGGCGGAGAGATGCAGCGCGTCTGGCTCGCCACCTGCCTGGCCCAGAACACCCGGGTGGTGCTGCTGGACGAGCCCACCAACCACCTGGACCTGCGCTATCAGATCGAGACCCTCGACCTGATCCGCGATCTCGTCGAGGACCACGGGGTCGCCGTCGGCGTCGTGCTGCACGACCTCGACCACGCGGCGCGCATCGCGGACACCCTGCTGCTGCTGAGCGCCGGACGCATCCGCGCCGCAGGCGCCCCGGCCCAGGTCCTCACCACGGAGAACCTCAGCGAGGTCTACGGCATCCGGGTCGAGGTCACCGAGGACCCCCGGACCGGTCGACTCCGCACAGATCCCGTGGGCCGGCACACGGCCCGCGGCCGGTCCGCCACCCCGGACCACCCGAACCAAGAAGAACAGAGCAGAGGGAACCACCCATGACCCGTCTCCGCCATCTCGCGGCCACCGCCGCCCTCGCCCTCGCCGCAACAGGATGCGGCACCACCAGTGTCGAGGAGGCCGAGACCGGTGGCGTCGCCGCGCCCCCGTCGGAAAGCTGTGCCGAGGACACCACGACCACGTCCACCGGCCCGGTCTCGTTGACCGACGGGGTCGGCCGGCAGGTGGAGCTCGACAAGCCCGCCGAGCGCATCGCCGTCCTGGAATGGCAGCAGGTCGAGGACGCGCTCACCCTGTGCGTCACCCCCGTGGCGGTCTCCGACACGGAGGGCTACAGCACATGGGTGAGCGCGGAGGAGCTGCCCGAGGACGTGACGGACATCGGCACCCGTGGAGAGCCCGACCTCGACACCCTCTACGCCGAGAACCCCGACCTGATCGTCGTGGAGGCCTTCGGCGCCGACGACGAGATCATCGCGCAGCTGGAGGAGCGCGACGTGCCCGTCCTCGTCACGCTGGGGGCCGACCCGGCCGACCCCATCGAGAACATGCGAAACGTCTTCCGGCTGATCGGCGAGGCCACGGGCCGCACCGAGCGGGCCGAGCAGGAGATCCAGAGGTTCGACGACCACCTCGCGCAGGCCAAGGAACAGGTGGCCGCCGTCGACCTGCCCACGACGGACTTCCTGTACTTCGACGGATGGCTCCAGGGCGGCAACCTCACCATCCGCCCCTACGGCGAGGGCGCACTGTTCACCGCGCTCGGCGAAGAGCTCGGCATGACCCCGGTCTGGACCGACGAGATCAACGAGGCGTACGGGGACGGTGGCGTCAACCCCTCCTACGGCCTCGCCCAGACCGACGTCGAGGGCCTCACCGCCGTGGGCGAGGCCAACCTCTTCTACGCCAACGACGAGGGCGTCGGCGGCTACGTCGAGGAGCTGGAGAAGAACCCGATCTGGACCTCCCTCCCGGCCGTCGAGGAAGACCGGGCACACGCCTTCCCCCCGCGGATCTGGGGGGCCGGTGGCCCGCGTTCCACCGAACAGGCGGTCGACGGCTTCGTCGACGCCCTCACCCGGGGATGAGCGGACCACACCAGGCCCCGCCCCGGCGGTCCCCGCTGCCGCGCGTCGGCGTGCGCGGCGGCACCGCCGGGGCGGTGGTGGTCGCGGTCCTGGCCGCCGCGATCCTCGCGGTGGGCCTGTGGCACCTCACGCAGGGAACCTCCGGCGTGGGCTGGTGGGACCTGGTGCGCCACGCGCTCGGACAACGGGAGGACGTCGACGGAGTGCCGGTCGGCGACGTGCTGGCCGGGTCGCGGCTCCCGCGCCTGTTCGCCGGTGTGGCCGTGGGCTTCGCCCTCGGCGTCGCCGGAGCACTGCTGCAGTCGGTCACACGCAACGCGCTCGCCTCCCCCGACACCCTCGCGGTCACGGCGGGGTCCTACTTCGCACTCACCCTCGTCGCCGCGTTCGGGCTCGCTGTCCCGCTGTGGGCCTCCGGCCTGGTGGCCTTCACCGGCGGACTGCTGGCCGCCGCGCTCGTGCTGGGACTCGCGGGCAGCGCCGCGGGAACGGCCACGACACGACTCATCCTGGCCGGCTCGGCCATGGCGATGGCCCTGGACGCGGCGACCGCGATGCTGCTGATCCTGTTCAAGGAGAACACCACCGGCCTCTACGCCTGGGGGAGCGGTTCCCTCGTCCAGCTCAACATCGACGCGTCCCTGCGCGCGATGCCCTTCGTCGTCGCCGTGCTGGGCGTGGCGCTGCTGCTGAGCCGGCGACTGGACGTACTCGGCCTGGGCGACGACACCGCCGCCTCGCTCGGCGTGCCCCTCCGCTCCACCCGGACCGTCGCCGTGATCTGCGCGGTACTGCTCACCGGAGCGTCGGTGACGCTGGCCGGCCCGATCGCCTTCGTCGGCCTGGGAGCCCCCGTGCTGGCACGCCTGATCGCCGGACGGATCCCGTCACTGCGACGGCACCTCCTCCTGGTGACCGTCTCCGGACTCCTCGGCGCGCTCCTGGTCCTGCTCGCGGACGCCTCACTGCGCGCGCTGCTCGGGGCCGAGGGCGCCGCCTCGATCCCCACCGGGGTGCCCACGGCCCTGCTCGGGGGACTCCTCATCGTGGTCCTCGCCCTCCGCCTGCGCGACGCGGGCCCGGTCCGCCGACCCCCCGGCGGGAGGACCGGGACGCGCACCCGGCGGCGCTTCCTCGGCGTCCTGCTCACCGCGGCGACCCTGCTCGCCGCGGCGGCGCTCGTCGGCGTACTCGCCGGCAGCCTGTGGCTGCGCACCGGGGACATCTCCCTGTGGCTCCAGGGAACCGCCCCGGACCTGATCGGCCGGGCCCTGGACGAGAGGGCCCCCCGCGTGGCCGCCGCCGTACTCGCCGGCGCGGCACTCGCCCTGGCCGGGAGCCTCGTCCAGAGCACCGTGCGCAACCCGCTCGCGGAGCCGGGGCTGCTGGGCATCACCGCCGGGGCCGGGCTGGGAGCGGTGATCGTCGTGACCTCCGGCCCGGCCGGCGGCCTCCCCTCGCTCGTCACCATGTCGGTCCTCACGGGCCTGGCCACGTTCGCGCTGATCGCCGCGCTGGCCTGGAGGGGCGCACTGCGCCCGGACCGGTTCGTCCTGATCGGCATCGGGTGCGGGTACAGCCTGAGTTCGGTCACCACGTTCCTCCTCCTGCGCGCCGACCCCTGGCAGACCCCGCGCATCTTCACGTGGCTCTCCGGCACGACCTACGGGCGCACCCTTCCGGAAGTGGTACCGGTCGCCGTGGTCCTCGTTCTCGCGGCACCGCTGGTGCTCGGCCTGGCCCGCCACCTCGACCTGATCGCCGTCGACGAGGACACCCCCCGCATCCTCGGCATGCGGGTGGAGCGGGCACGGCTGGGACTGCTCACCCTCGCCGCGGTCCTGGCGGCCGTCAGCGTGGTCGCGGTCGGCGTCGTCGGCTTCGTCGGGCTGGTGGCGCCCCACCTCGCCCGCGCGCTGGTCGGTGCCCGGCACGGGCGCAGCATCCCGGTCGCGATGCTGCTGGGCGGACTGCTGGTCTGCGTGGCCGACACCCTCGGCCGCACACTCATCGCCCCCGCCCAGGTTCCGGCCGGACTCATGATCGCCCTGGTCGGCGCGCCCTACCTCATCTGGCTGCTGCGCCGCTCCCACGTATGAGGCCACGCCGCCGCCCGACCGAACCCCGCCAGGAGAACCACATGCCATCCCGCCGCCCCGACGCTCCCGCCCACGGCCTCGCCGCCCCCTTCGACCCGGCCGCCCGGCCCGCACCGCTGGAGCGGATCGCGCCCGGCGGGGTGCTCGATCGCTGGGCAGCGGCCGACCGCTCGGCTCACGCACCCCAGATCGTGGCCGTTCCCGACGCCACGGGGCAGACCTGGGCCGGCGCCGCCCTGGTGACGGCGCGCCCCCAGACGGCCTACGTGAAGATCGTCGACGCCGTCGGCGACGTGCCCGCCGCCGTGGAGGCGGTCGTCGCACACGCGCGCGACCGGGGGCTCGCGCAGGTCAAGTGGGAGGGCTGGACGGTCGGCGCCGCCGACGCGGCGGCCCTCGGCTTCGCGCCGATGGGAGCCCCGCGCGGGCAGGCGCAGGACGCCGTCCGCCCGCGCACGGGCTACGTGCGCTGGCTGGGCTCAGACGGAGCGGCGGAGCCGCCGTACTACCGGCAGTCGACGAACTTCACCTGCGGCGCCGTCGTCGCCCTGATCGCACAGGTACAGGCGGGGCAGGTGCCACGCGCGTCCCTGGACCGCCCGGCGGAACTGGCGCTGTGGCGCGGCGCGACCAACTTTCCCGCCTGCGAGCCCGTCGGGCTGGGCGTCGCCGTGCGCCGCACGTGGCCGTCCTCGCCCGTCACGGTGTTCCTCGACGTGGACCGGCCCGTCCTGCTCGACTCCTACTCCGGGGACGAGAGGGAATGGCGCGCCGTCCTCCAGCGCGCGTCGAGGGCGGACGCGGCACAGGCCGGAGTCCCGCTCGATCCGCGCCGTCTCTCCCTGCCCGGCATCCGCAGCGCGATCGCCCGGGGCGACCGCGTCCTGCTGCTGGTCTCCCTGGAGGCCATGCAGGGCTTCGACGTGCCGCACTGGGTGCTCTGCCACGGAGCCGTGCCCGGTGCCCTCGTGATCGAGGACCCGTGGACCAACGACGCCACGGGGGACACCTGGGTCGACGCCCACCTGCTGCCCGTGTCCGACTCCGCGCTCGACGCGATGTCGTCGATGGAGCAGGACCGCTACCGCGGCGCCGTGGGCATCGGAACGCCGGAGGGGAGCGAGCCGCCCCGCCGCCCGTGAGGACGCCCCGGGCCTTTGACCCGGCCGGCCCGGGGCACGCCGGACCGGCCCCCGGGCCCGACAGGGGTTCCGGGGAGGAATCCGCGGAACTTCGTCCAGAGTTCGTGTCCACTCCGCTCAGGTGCGTGCCACCCCTGGAAGGATGACTCACGGTGGAGGACGGCGCACGCTCCGAACACGGTGCGCACCGCCCGCCTCCGAGTCGAGTCCTCACCCGAAGGGGTGCCCCCGTGAACCTGTCCCGCCCGAGGCCCTCGGGTCCCGCCCGCCCGGCGACCGTCCCCGTGGTCCTCGCACTGGTCGCACCCATGACCCTCATCGCGCCGTCGTCGCAGGTGACGGCCGACGTGGCCCCGCCGGCGCCCGGGATCGCCGGGGCCGTGGTGGAGCGGGTCGCCACCGGGATGGAGTTCGTGTCCGGCCCCGTCCCCGAACACGGAGGCGACGGGGAGCAGTTCGCCGGCCTCCTCACCGTGGATCTCACCGAGGAGATCGGGGTCGAGCACGCCGGCGGAGGCAGTCTCACCTCACCCGCCACGGTCGCGGACATGGCGGCGGCCACCGCACCCCCCGAGGGTTCCACCGTCGTCGCCGCGGTCAACGGCGGCTTCTTCGACATCGGCGCCACCCAGGCCCCCCTGGGCGCCGGGATGCGCGACGGACGCGTCCTCACCTCACCGGACGCGGGGTTCACCCACGCCGTGGTCATCGACACCGACGGCACGGGCAGCGTGCGGCAGGTGGCCTTCGAGGGGACCGCCTCCCTGCCGACCGGGGACCTCGAACTCGACGCCCTCAACGCCCCCGCCGTCCCCGCGAACGGGCTCGGCCTGTACACCTCGGACTGGGGCGAGCACCCCCGCGAACACGTCGTCCACGAACCGGGGGCCGACCCCGGGGGCCCGGCCACCACCCCCGTCGCCGAGGCCGTCATCTCCCGGGGCACCGTCGAGCGGGTCGGCGACACCCCCGGCAGCGGCCCGATCGGGGAGCACGAGCAGGTCCTGGTGGCGCGCGGCTCCGCGGCGGAGTGGATCGCCGCCCTGTCCGAGGGCGATTCGGTCGACCTGCAGCACACCCTCACCGCCGAGGGCACCGAACCCCGCACCGTCCTGGGCGGGCGGCACGTGCTGGTCCGCGACGGCGAGCCCGTCCCCGTCGACAACGACTCCCGCGCGCCGCGTACCGCGATCGGGTTCTCCGAGGACGGCGGCACCATGCACGTGGTGGCCACGGACGGGCGCAACCCCACCACCGCCGGGTCCACGCTCGCGGAGGTCGCCGAACTCCTCGCCTCGTCCGGGGCCACCCAGGCGCTGGAGCTGGACGGGGGCGGATCCTCGACCCTGCTCGCCCGCCAACCCGGGGGCGTCCGCCCGGTGCTGCGCAACCGCGCCGGGGAACAGCTCCGAGAGGTCCCCGACGGTCTGGTGATCACAGCGCCCGAAGGGTCGGCCCTGACCTCTGGCCTGTGGCTGCGGCCCGCGCTGGAACCCCGGCCCGAACACGGCTCTCCCACACCCGCCCAGGAGGACCCCCGCCGCGTGTTCACCGGCATGCACCGCACCCTCGCCGCCACCGGGCACGACGAGGCCTTCGGTCCGTCCGGACCGGGTGCGCCCCACACCCCCGACGACCGCACCGGCGAACTCGATCTGTCCGCACCCGCCGGGCACGGTGACGGCCCCCGGTTCGTCGCGGGAAGCCCGGGCCCGGTGACCGTCACGGGGAACGCCGGCACCGTCCGCGACACCGTCGACCTGGAGGTGCTGCCCGCCCCGGACACACTGCACGCCACACCGGGACGCCTGGGTCTGGCCTCCTCCGACGACACCGCCTCCTTCGTGCTCACCGGGGCCACCGGGGACGGGGAGCGGGCACCCGTCGAACCGGTCGACGCCGAGGTCGAGGTCGCCCCCGAGCTGGCCGAGGTGGTGGCCCGGGACGACGGCCGCTTCGAGGTGCGGCCCCGCACCGGGGAAGGGGCGGGCACCCTCACGGTGACCGCCGGCGGAGTGAGCACGAAGGTCCCGTTCTCGGTCGGCGCGCGGACGACGCCCGTGGCGACCTTCGACGACGCGCGGGAGTGGACGGCACGGTCCGCACGCGGCGAGGCCGGGGTGCGCCCCGCGGCCGGGCGCGACGGCCCCGGACTGGCGTTGGCCTACGACTTCACCCGCGACATGCGGACCCGGACCGCCGCCGCCCACCCGCCCGGGCCGCTCACCCTCGACCGCCAGGCCTTCGCGTTCACCGCGGGCGTGCGCGGCGACGGCAAGGGGGCCCGCCTCATGATCGGCCTCACCGACAGCCACGGTGTCGGACACTCCCTCAGAGGCCCCGCGGTCGACTGGGAGGACTGGCGCGACGTGCGCCTCGAAGTGCCCGACGGTGTCGGACACCCGGTCACGGTCTCCCGCGTGTACCTGCTGGAAGAGGACCCGGGCCGCGCCTACACCGGCGAGGTGGTGCTCGACGGCCTCACCGCCCAGACCACGACGCAGCCCTGATCGGCCGGGCCGCCCCCGACAGCGGAACGGACGCCTTCGAGCGCGGAACCGGCGGTCGCCAACCGACAGCGCCCACACTCGGTGATCGGCCGGCTGACACCCATGGAGTTCGAGAACGCGAAACCGGGCACCGTGGCCCGAGAAACCGGAAACACGGCTCCACCGGACTCAGTACATGCCAGAGCCTCCCTCACACCCGGCACGCAACATCAGCGGCCGCTCCACCGCGGCGGCCGCTTCTCCACGAACGCCCGTGCGCCCTCACGGGCGTCCTCGCTGCGCATCCGCCGCTCCTCCCAGTGGTACCGGGTGGAGAACGCCTCCTCCACGGAGAGGTGCGCGGAACGCGCCACCGCCTCCTTGACCGACCGGGTCGACAGCGGCGCGCTGGCCAGCAGGTCCGCCACCCACCCGTCCACGCACGCGTCCAGCTCCGTGTCCGGGACGACCTCGTTGACCAGGCCAAGCTCGGCCGCGCGTCCCGCCGTCATCTCACGCCCCGTGAGCAGGTGGCCCATCGCCACTCGCGCGGGGATCTGCCGCGTCAACCGGAACACCCCGCCCGCCCCCGGGACCAGTCCCAGGCGTGCCTCGGGCAGGGAGAACCGCGCGCTCTCGGCGGCCACGATGATGTCGCACGCCAACGCGAGCTCGAACCCGCCGCCGACGGCGTACCCCTGGACCCGCGCGACAACGGGCACGGAGAACGCGTGGCGCTCCGTCAGCCGGGGCCAGCCCGGCAGGCCACGGCTCCCGAAGGTGGTCGCCTCCCGACCCTCCGCATCGAGCCGCGCACGTTCCTTCAGGTCCTGGCCCACGCAGAAGGCCCGCTCACCCGCGCCGGCGAGCACGACCACCCGCACGTCCTGGTCCGCCTCGATCCGGTCCCAGACCCGCGCGAGCTCCTCGTGCGTGCGCAGGTCCATCGCGTTGAGCACCTTGGGCCGGTTCAACGTCACCCGTGCCACGTGCCCGTCCCTCTCGTAGCGCACCCGGGGCTCTTCGGTCCCGCCCATCCCGCTCATCTCTCCTCGTCGGACTCGTCCGCGCGCGCACGGGTCGTGAACCGGCCGGTCTTGTGGATCACGTCCTCGCTGTACAGGCGCAGGGCCTGCTGGAGGGCGAACTCCGCCATGTACTCCCGGAACGGCTCGGGCGGGTGCTCGGCCAGCCGCAGCATCCGCCGGTTCGTGACCACGGCGGGGGAGTCCAACCGCTCGACCGCCTCCTCCACCGCGGCGTCCACCCGGTCCGGCTCCACCACCGTGTCGAACAGGTGCGACGCGTCCGCCTCCGACGCCCAGATACGCCGTCCCCAGAGGATGACCTCCCGGGACACCCGCGGCCCCGCCACCCGACCGAGCCGCAGATTGGCCGCACCGGGCACGATGCCCTCCTGCGCGGCGGGCAGACTGACGTAGGCGTCCCTGCCGGCGATCAGCCGGTCGAAGGCCAGCAACAACTGTGCCCCGCCCCCGATGGCGAACGTGTCGACCGCCGCCACCCAGGGCTTCTGGACCGTCCGGGGCCGCCACGACTCCCCGTCCCCCGGGTCCAACCCCCGGATGATCTTGTTGATGTACCCCAGTTCGCGCCCCAGCAGGAAGCCGATCAGCGAGATACCGCCCCGGTGTAGTTCCTTGAGGTTGATCCCCGCGCTGAAGACCCGCCGCCCCCGGTACCGCGGATGCGTCATCGTCCCGCCCCGCACAACACCGACGCCCACACCGGGGTCCAGCAGTGCCAGGTCCACAGCCGTCTCCATCGCCGCCACCTGGGCGTCATCCTCGGCGTTGAGCCGGTCCGGGGCGCACATCGTCACGTGGGCGGCCCGCCCGACCCGTTCGATCCGCACGGGGCCGAGGTCGACCGTGCCCGTCCTTCGGAACTCCGGCAGCAGATCGACCCCCGCGGGGGTGGGCCGCAACATCGAGTCGATCAGATGCCGCCCGGTCCGCGGCGAGCCCAGCACCGCACGCACGAACAACCCCTGGTCGATCTCGGCGCCCTCCTTGTCCGCCTGCATGCGCTTGGACTCCACCTCCATCAACGCGCGGGACGGGAGCAACCCGGGGAAGCGCAGTGCCGCGTCCCCGACCAACCGGTCCAGGCGCGGGCGGCGGGTCCCCGCGCCGGTCAGCTCGTCGTACACGTCCTCGGTGTGCCGGGTCAGGAAGCGGTGGCGCAGTGTGCGCACCGCGTCCTTGGCCTCCGCCGCCGACGCCCGTTCCCGCGGTGTCCGCTCCGCGGGGGGCGGCCCCGCCAACAGCGCCTCCTCCAGCTGTTTCGCGGCGCCGTTGAGCACGTGCGCGGCCTCGGTCATGCGCGAGGGCAGCGGCACGGCACAGATCTCGTTCAGGGCCCTCACCGTCGAGGGCATGTGCGGTTCCATACGGGTCCCTTCCGGGGTCGGTGGTGGTCAGGGCCTGGGGGCGTCCGGGGAGGTTTGCGTCGGTGGCCGTCCCTTGCGCACCATCGAGCAGAGCGCGGACAGCCCCGTCTGCTGGGCGCGCATCCCCGCAGCGAACCGGGCGTGCACACCGAGCGTGGACATGATGGCCGCCACGTGGCGGTGGTAGGTGCGTACCGAGACGTTGAGGCCCCGGGCAGCGACCTCGTCCTTGGTCCCCGCGCTCAGGTGGGCCATCACCTCCACCCGCATCGGGTTGTCCAGGATGTCCAGCACGTCCCGCAGCTCCTCCAGAGCCGCCGACCGGTACCACTGGGAGAACTGCCAGCGCAGCATGTGGTCGACCTTGTGCGGGGAGCGGAACACCCGCGCCCGCCTGGTGCCGTCGATGTCCTTGACCGTGACCACACCCACGGTGCTGCCCAGCGTGATCATGTCGGGCATCACCTCCTGGCATGTGCGCACCCTGACCCCGTCCTCGGCAAGTCCTGTCAGAGCCCGCCGGTTCGCGGGGACGGCCAGGGTCGCGTGTGCCGCGGTGAGCGTGAGGTTGGTGGCCGGGGTGTCCTGCCCGCGCCGGAGCAGGCGCATGGCGGCGACGGCGTCGGCCAGTGAGTCGGGCGACGCGCAGATCCGGACCGGCGAAACGGGGAGACCGTTGGCACGGGCCTCCGCCACGACGAACTCGGGCAGTCCCATCGAGACGACCTCGGCCGTGTCCGCCGACTCCGCATCCAGCAAGGACACCGACAACGAGTCGAGGGCGGCCTCGGGGGTGAGGAGCGAGTCGTTGAAGCCCAGGGGAGGTGTCGCCGGGGACCCCGTCGCGGGAGAGCGCATCTCCGTTGCGGTCACGTTCGGTTGCTCCTCGGACGCCGAGCGCGCGTCAGGCGTCCACGGCACCGTCGACCCCCCGGCGCAGTTCCCGGTCGCATGCCGCCAGGTGCCGGCCGAGCGCCTCGTCGAAGGTGGTCGCGGAGGCCTCGGCGAGCAGCTGCCTGCGCACCGCGAACTCACGCGAGGACCTGGAACGCAGTGTCTGCGCGACCTGCGCCGCCACCTCCTCCGCGCGGGCGTCCACCTCGTCGACCAGCCCCAGCTCCCTGGCCTGCTCCACCTGGACCGGCAGGCCCAGCAGCGCGTAGCGCCGCGCTGCCCCGGCACCGGCCTGGTGGAAGAACCGGTACAGGGACATACCGGGCCAGGTCGTCTTCGGGCCGCCCACCGGAACCAGGAGGCTGCCCGGGGTCGCGACCCGGTAGTCGGTCGCCAACAGCGCCTCCAACGCCGGTCCTCCGCACTCGTCCTCGACCACCGCCACGGTGACCGCGCCCATGCGTTCCACCCGTCTGAGCGCCCGCTCCCATTTGTTGACCAGGTGCACCGTTGTGCCGGCGAACGTGTCCGACCCGGGGCGGCCGGACAGGCGCACGATCCCCACGGCCCCGGGACCGGCGTCCTCGCATGTGTCGCAGAAGGCTTCCAGCGCCGCGACGGTTTCGGTGGTCAGGGGCAGCGAGCCGTCGATGTCGAGGTGCGGGCTGGTCGTTTCCTGGAGGACGGTCGTGGTCACGGTCATGGGTGTCTCCGTTCTCGGGGGGTGGGTAGGAGGTGTCACCACTGGCATAGCGCGGTCTCGATGGTCGAACCCGGGCCCATGGTCATCAGGACCCCGAAGTCTCCGGGATCGGCGAGGCCCTCCTCGACGAAACGCTCGTAGGAGAACAGGAACGATCCGCTGGAGAGGTTGCCGTAGTCCCGCAGGACGCTGATGGTGTGCCGGACGTCGTAACTGCTCAGACCCAGGTTGACCATGACCGAGTCGATGACCTTCTTGCCGCCCGAGTGCACCAGCCAGTGCCTGATGTCGCTGCGCCTGAGCCCGGTTCCGGCCAGCAGACGGTCGACGACCCGCTCGGCGTGGGCGCCCACCACGTAGGGCACGTTCGGGTCCAGGAAGAAGCTGAACTTCCCCTGGTCGTCGTCCCAGTCGTAGCGCATGGCGGGAAGGGCGTCGACGATGATCTGGCTGGAGAAGCGCAGCAACCGGGGAGTGGAGGAGGCGGCGTCGGGGCCCGCGGTGACGGCCACCGCGGCGGCCCCGTCACCGAAGAGGCTGTTGACCACGGCCGTGCGCATCGTCCCGTCGAAGACGTAGGCGGCGGAGCAGGCCTCCACGCACACCATGACCGCCAGTTCCCCCGGGTGCGCACGGGCCCAGCCGGCGACGGCGTTCATCGCGTTCAGTCCCGCGTTGCAGCCCATCCCCACCACGTCCAGGCGACTGCAGCTCTCCGGGATGCCCAGCTCCCGGATCAGCAGGGCGCTGAAACCCGGGGTGAGGAAGCCGGTCGTGGTCACACAGCACAGGTAGCCGATGTCGGAGATGTCGGCACTGCTCTGCTTCAGGCACTCCTGGAGGGCACGCGCGCCCATGTCGATGCCCTGTACCCGGTGCTTCTGGAGCAGGGCACCCTGCTCCTCCATGACGCGGGTGCCGTCGGGCCCTCGCGGGGGGAGGGTGAGGTGACGGCGCTGGATGGCGCTGTTGAGGAAGACCGACCTCACCTTGGGCTCCTGGATGTCGAAGATCTCCAGAAGCTCCTCCTGGGTGTAGGAGTCCGGCGGCACGGCGGTTCCGACGCTGATGATCGAGGCCGACGACCGTGCTGCCGCCGCGGTGGCCCCAGGTCGTGGAGCGGTGGCGGGGTGGGGGAGCATGAAGGTTCCTTCCTTCCGGGCGGCTGGGGGAGACGGGGGTGTCTCAGCTCTGCGGAAACACCGCCCGTGGGGATGCGTGGGTGACCCGGGAGCGGATCAGGGGGCCCAGGGAGCTCAGTGCCTGGGCGGAGAGCATCGTGAAGTGCCCGGCGTCGACGGACCGCACGTCCAGGTCAGGGCCGAGTAGACCGCTCCAGCTCTCGGACGCCGGAGCCCCTTCGGCCGTCGCCTCGAAGAGGACGGTCGGGACCGCCGAACCCCGGGAGGTGTGCGAGTCCAGAGCGGCCGCGTTGTGCCGGGAGACGACGAAGAGCCGTTCCAGGGACTCGTCGGGAAGGGAGAGCAGCGCGCTGCCGCGCTCGTCCAGGGCCGCACGGGCGTCGGCGGCGGTCGGGTGCTCGTGCCCGTTCCGGAGCGGGACGTCGACTCCGTCGAGGGCGGCGGCGAACACCCGGCGGACATCGGCCGCCAGGGTGCGAAGGCCCGCGCCGCCCGCGTGCGAGTCGAGCAGGATCAACTGCCGTGGTGGCGCGTCGAGGGCAGCCGCTTCGACCGACATGTGCTGGGCGACGGTTCCCCCGAACGACCAGCCGAGGAGGACCGCAGGTCCGCCCTGGCTGAGCTTGTCCACCTGCTCGGCGTAGTAGGAGGCGAGTTCGGGCACCGTCATCGGGGCCGCGTCCTGTCCGGGCAGCAGTCGGGGGTCGTTGAAGGCGTGGACGGGGTGACCCGGTGGAAGGTCCCGCAACAGGCCCGTGTAGCACCAGCTCAGACCGTTGGCGGGAGGGACGAGGAAGACCGGTGGCAGGTCACCGTCCGCACGGTAGGTGAGGACTGCTCCCAGGTCGTCGGAGCTGTCGCCGGTGGCCCGGAGCGCGTCGCCGAGGCGTTGGACTGTGGGGTTTTCGAAGAGGGTGCGGACTTTGGTGTGGATGCCCAGGGTGGTGCGGATGCGGGCGATGAGTTGGGTGGCCAGGAG